>DAIOVR010000007.1:0-17667 GCA_036758905.1 Beijerinckiaceae bacterium
GTCGATGACATTGTCGATTCGGGCGGTACACTGTGCAACGCGGCCGATGCTCTTTTGGCCAATGGCGCGAAGGAAGTTTACGCCTATATCACCCATGGCGTCCTTTCTGGCGGCGCGGTTGCACGCATTGCTTCGTCCAAGCTGAAAGAGCTCGTGTTAACCGACTCAATCCAGCCGACCGAAGCCGTTAAGGTTGCGAAAAACATTAGGGTTATCTCGGTAGCCACCCTATTGGGCGAAGCAATTGGCCGCACGGCCACAGAATCGAGTGTTTCCAGCCTTTTTGACTAGAAAAGCCACACTAACGCTTTTCGAAAAGCACCCCACTGTCTATGATACGCGGATGAGCAAGATCGCCCCTCCGCCACTTGAGAATTTGACCGCAACGGCCAAACAGGCGGGTGCAAAAGGGCCGCCGCCCGTTCATCTTTGGCATCCCGATTATTGCGGCGAAATCGACATGCGCATCGCATCCGATGGCACATGGTTTTATATGGGCACGCCCATAGGCCGCCCCGCCCTCGTCAAGCTCTTTGCATCCATCTTGCGGAAAGATCCCGAACGTTTTGTTTTGGTGACACCCGTCGAGATGGTGGGCATTCAGGTGGATGATGCGCCGTTTCTTGCCGTTGCTATGGATAAAGTGGCGGATGACCTTATCTTTCGAACCAATGTTGATGACATTGTGAAAGTCGGCGCTGAAAACCCGATGCGGTTTGTTGAAGATCCGAAAGGCGGGCTTATTCCCTATATCCGGGTTCGTGGCGATTTATGGGCGAAACTGACCAGACCTGTTTTTTATGATCTGGTAGCATTAGGCGAAGAGCGAGAAATCAATGGTGTTGCGATGTTTGGCATTGCCTCAAACGCCGCCTATTTCCCGATGATCGAGGCCGCCCGCCTCGCAGATTTATAATGTCATCTTCTTCAGACCCGCATCAGATTACCTTTGACGATTTCAGAGCGAGAGCGGCAACGCGTCTTCTCACCAAACCTCCGGCGAATGCTTTTGATCCTGGAATCGTTCCCTTGATGGGTGATCATCGTTTGGCCGAGATGTTGGCGCCCGAAGATGGCGCACTTCACCGCCCTGCCGCGGTGCTCATCCCGATTATCGCCCGATCCGAGGGGGCCACAATTCTACTGACGAAGCGCGCGGCCCATCTCAAGGACCACGCGGGCCAAGTCGCGTTTCCCGGCGGCAAAATGGATCAGCACGAAATCGATCCTGTCGAAACAGCCATTCGCGAGGCAGAGGAAGAAATTGGCCTTGGCAGCCCTTATATTGAGCCCCTCGGATATCTTGAACCCTATCTGTCATCAACAGGCTTTCGGATTGTGCCTGTTGTCGCTTCCATCAATCCTTCACATCATCTTTCACTCGATCCCAATGAGGTTGAAACAACCTTTGAAGTCCCGCTGGCTTTTTTGATGAATCCCGCTCATCACGAAACCCATAGCCGGGAATGGCGCGGGGCATTGCGTCGCTACTATGCCATGCCTTACAATGATCATTATATTTGGGGGGTAACGGCCGGAATTATTCGCAACCTCTATGAGAAAGTTTATAGCGAATGATACGCGTCACATTTGAAACGCTTCTGTTGTTCATTATACCGTTTGTCGTCTATTCGGTATGGTTGAAAATTGGCCGGAAATCGACACTTGATCCAGAAAACTGGAGCCGCCCCTTCTTAACATTGGTGAGTGCGGGCTTCATTTTGGTGGCACTCTTTTTCGTCGCAACAGGCTTATTTTCCGAGCGCCATTTAGGCGCCTATGAGCCTGCGCATATTGAAAACGGTCAACTGGTTCCAGGTACCTTTAAATGAGCATTGTTAATCGCCGTATCACCATGACAGGTCCACTCGCGGATCAGGGGCTTCATCGCCTCTTGGCATTGCTGTCAAGTGAAGGAGATCGAGCATTGATTGTTGGTGGTGCGGTTCGAAATTCTCTGATGGGATATCCGATTGGGGACATCGATATTGCGACAACGGTACGGCCTGAAAAAGTCATCACGCGTGCCGGCGTTGCAGGTATGCGAGCAATTCCAACCGGCTTCGCACATGGTACCGTTACGGTCATTGTTGATGCACAATCATACGAAGTTACAACGCTGCGCGAAGATATTGAAACCGATGGACGCCATGCCACCGTTATTTTCGGAGATGATTTCAAAAAAGACGCAGCACGACGTGATTTCACGATGAATGCGCTTTATGCTGATAATTCTGGCTTCATTCACGATTATGTCGGCGGCCTCGAAGATATTCTATATCGCCGTGTGAAATTCATCGGCGATGCGAAGACACGCATTCAAGAAGATTATCTTCGTATTCTTAGATTTTTTCGTTTCTCAGCCGATTATGGCGAAGGAAAATTGGACCCAGATGGGCTAGCGGCCATTATCGAGCAAAAAGATGGATTACTAACGCTTTCAGCCGAGCGATTGAAAAATGAACTTTTAAAAGTGCTTCTTGCACGAAAGACGGTTCCGATCCTCACAACGATGACTCATATCGGAATTTTCGATCTCATCTTACAACTACCAACCAATGTGAACGCCGTTGCCGGACTGCTACAACGCGATCCCGGTGCGGATGCCCTATTACGCCTCGCATCTTTTTGTATTCATAAGCCGGATGATGCGCTTATCCTCAAAAGCCTACTCAAACTATCAAACGCCGAAACGGACCGCCTCACCAATATCGGGACAGCGCTCATGCGGCTATCAGCAACCGCCCGCCCTATTGCTACGAGTAATATTCGGAGAATGGCTTTCCGGCTTGGTCGGCGTACGCTGACCGAAGCGCTTGTCATCGATGCCGCTCGGCGCAACTCGTCCATCGATCCCGCTTTGCTTTCGGCAGCCGGAAGCGCGCCTGTCATGTCACCCTTTACGGGCAGCATGCTGCTTAAGCGCGGCGTCCCGCAGGGCCGTAAAATCGGCGAAATCATCCAGCGCGCGGAAGAATCATGGATGGCCGCCGATTTTCCAGGCGATGCCGGACAGCTAAATGCCTTCTTGAACGAGGCCATAAAGACCCTGTCATGAAGAACAGGATATTTTGGGCTTAACCTTTGCCCCCTCAGTGCGTTAGAATGGCCACTGAAAGGGAGCGGATACCGTGAATTCATCCTCGAAAAGCCCATCCGGACTGGCGCAACGCATGTCGGACCGCCGCCGTGCTAGCGGACCGGTTAACTCGGCCTTTCGCCAAGAATCCGGACAATGGAGCCGCGAGACCTTTATGATGCCGCGTGGAGATGCGCGGGAAAAGGCCCGTGCACTTTTCGCGCGCTTCCCGAAAGCCGCCTATATGACCGAAATCGAATGGTGGCGCGAGTGTGACGACGGCCAAATTGAATTTACAATCCGCCGTTTGCGCAGCTCGGACTGAACAATCCAATACGGCGAGCTTGCTTTCACCTTCAAAAACCGCGACCCTAAGCCGAGATGATTTCGGCACGACGAATATTTTTTGAAAGCCATAGTGATGAATGATCAACCAGCACCCAATGCCATGTCCGAAAGCGATCTCATCGCTTTTACACAAAATGTAGCAGGGCAATTGAATGCCGCTCGTGAAGCGATTGGCAAAGTAGTGTTCGGGCAGCACGAGGCGATCGAAAATTCGCTCATCACGGTACTATCCGGTGGACATGCCTTGTTGGTCGGCGTTCCGGGTTTGGCCAAGACACGGCTTGTTGAAACATTAGGAATTGTACTCGGCCTTGATAGCCGTCGCATTCAATTCACGCCTGATTTGATGCCATCGGATATTATTGGCTCGGAAGTAATGGATGCATCTTCTACGGGGCAACGCCATTTCCGTTTTATCAAAGGGCCCATTTTCACAAGTCTTCTGATGGCGGATGAAATCAACCGTGCAAGTCCGCGAACCCAATCGGCCCTACTTCAAGCCATGCAGGAATATCACGTAACCGTTGCTGGAGATCGCTACGATCTACCGCGCCCGTTTCACGTGCTTGCAACCGAGAACCCCATCGAGCAAGAGGGCACCTATCCCCTCCCTGAAGCGCAGCTTGATCGTTTTCTGATGCAGGTCGATATGTCCTATCCCGACGAAGCAACCGAGCGTCGCATTCTGATTGAAACGACGACTGTCGATGCTGTACAGGTTAAGCCTGTGCTCTCCGCATCCGATCTCATAGCCGCGCAACAATTGGTGCGTCGTCTCCCGATTGGTGATTCCGTCGTTGATGCGATTCTAACGCTCACCCGTGCTGCGCGGCCCAAAGATGGAAACGAAGAAATCGCGCATCATCTTGCATGGGGTGCCGGACCACGCGCGGGGCAAGCGCTGATGTTAGCTGTTCGGGCAAGAGCGCTCATTCAAGGAAGATTTGCACCCTCGATCGATGACGTCGCAGCCTTAGCGGCTCCAGTACTTAAACATCGGCTATCGCTTAATTTTAAAGCACGTGCCGAAGGCGTAACGATCGACGATGTGATCGCACGGCTCACCGCCAACCTATTGTAACGGGAACCAATCCCTTGGTTCAGGTAACGCTTCCACCATCCGATCCCTTAGGCGCACGCTCAGCGGCGGTTGCGTTGGCTGCGCGTTTACCTTTAATCGTCATTGAAGCCCGTCATATATCATCCATCCTATCCGCTGGTCTCCATGGACGTGGCCGCGCTGGTTCCGGTGAGGCCTTTTGGCAGTATCGAAATTTTATGAGCGGGGAATCCGCAAGCCGGATCGATTGGCGTCGATCTGCCCGACATGATTCAACTTATTTTGTTCGCGAGAGGGAATGGGAATCGCCCCATGCGTTTTACCTCTGGATAGATCGCTCGGCCTCCATGCAATTTTGCTCCCAGCACGCAAAAGCATCAAAGGGCGATAGGGCACTGATCATCGGCTTAGCGCTAGCTGATCTTTTGGTGCGATCCGGCGAAAGCGTCGCCCTGATGGGCCTCACGCGCCCAACCGCCTCGCATCGGGTGATCGATCTTTTTGCCGAAGCGATGATCGCCCAACCAGCCACTCAGCAAGATCGTATTCCGGACTATTCTTTAACGCCGCGAAGTGAAGCCATTTTAATTGGTGATCTGCTCGCGCCTATGGAAGCCATCGCTGAGCCTTTGTCTCGCCTATCGGCCTTAGGCGCAAAAGGGCATCTCTTACAAATTCTCGATCCTGTTGAGCTGATGTTTCCCTTTTCCGGCGAAACCGAACTCATCTCGGTTGAAAATGATGGCTCACTGGATATTGGTGACGCCGACGCTTTCCGCGCGACCTATTTAGAGAGAATGGGCCAGCATCGTGATGCCCTTCAAGAAATAGCGGCGAAAATTGGATGGCATATCGATCAACATATCACCGATGCACCCGCTTCTGATGGGTTAAGAAAACTCTTGTTACGGATGATCGCACCATGATGAGCCTATTTTCCATAGGCTTTTCGCAGCCTTGGCTCTTGATCGCTCTGCTTGCGGTTCCGGGCCTTTGGATTTTGCTTCGTCTGAATCCGCCGCGTCCTCAATCGATCCCATTTCCGCCTTTTCCACTTTTATCGAACACCATCAAAGCGCAACCGGAACCAAGACGGCTTCCAGTATGGTTGCTCCTGATCCGTTTGCTTCTTTGCGTCCTTGTCATAACTTCTATGGCGGGGCCGATCGTCGACCCAGAGCAGCATATTTTTGAAGGTTCAAATCCCCTTTTAATCATCATGGACGATGATTGGACGGCTGCGCCCGATTGGGCCGACCGTCAAACAATGCTCAATGAAATCATGTCCGAAGCAGAGCGCACCGCGCGCCCTGTCGCGCTATTGGCACCTAGCAATCATATCCTCCCCAAGCTCGAATCCGCTAGCGCCTTGCGTGATCAAATCCGAACCCTATCGCCTAAGCCGTTTGCCCAAGAGCTCTCTCATTTACTTGCGCCCCTTCAACGATTTCTAGAAGAACAGCCAAGCGCTAATGTGCTTTGGATCTCGACCGGAATAGTCCGAGACGATGAGCAAGATATCCTTGGCCCCTTAAAGAACATCCTTAAAGATAAAAAAATTACCCTCATCACTAATCCCTCAAGCCCTACCATCGCCATTGCGGGCACGGCCAATGGACCTGACGGATTTTCTGTTCGCCTTATTAAAAGCGATCATATCAAAGAAGCGTCAGGTCTTCTGCATGCCTATGATTCAAAAAACCGTGTCATGGGTGAGGCCCAATTTCACTTCGATCCTCTGTTGAAGGAAACAACGGTAAAATTTATTCTACCGACGGAACTTCGCAACGAAATATCCCGCATTGAAATCGATGGCCAACATTCCGCGGGCGCCGTTACATTAATCGATGGTCAAAGCCGCCGTCGAAAAATAGGGCTCGTAACGGGCGTTTCAGCCGATGCTGCACAGCCTTTGCTATCGCCCAATTGGTTTGTGTCACAAGCGCTACGGCCCTATGCCGATCTGATTGAGCCTAGAGGTGGACCCAACGAAGCCATCTTGGCTATTCTTGAAGTTAAGCCATCGCTAATCGTTCTCACCGATGTCGGAACATTATCGGCCGAGATCGAAAAAAAACTATCCGACTTTCTTAAAGTAGGAGGCTTAGTGATCCGCTTTGCCGGTCCGCGGACGACGAGCGTAAAGGATGGGCTCATGCCTGTTCGTATCCGCCCAGGCGATCGATCACTCGGTGGTGCGCTGACATGGGAAGCACCGAAACATCTCGCACCTTTTACACCCGAGAGTCCATTCAACGGTGTCGAAGCGCCAGAAGAAATTTCGATCACCCGACAATTACTCGCCGAGCCCGATGCCGACTTAGCCCACAAGACATGGGCGGCTCTATCCGATGGCACCCCAATCGTCACTGCAGAAAAACGCGGTAATGGCTTGATGATTTTATTTCATGTTACCGCCGATACAACATGGTCCAACCTACCTATCTCCGGCACCTTTGTCGGCATGTTACGTCGACTGTTAACGCTTTCAAACCGTTCCGAATCCGCATCAACCACAGCGATGCCTACAACGATCTCGGCGCCCTCTTTAATGTTAAACGGCTTTGGTACTCTTGGATCGCCGACAGCGGATGACAAGCCGCTTGAGAATGCCATTCCACAGAAAGCTGACATCGATCATTCAGCAGGCCTTTACGGCGACCCGGAAAATCCGTCAGCGCTCAACGTGCTAGGCGATGGCGATACGTTAACTCAGTTGGATTTCACACAACTCAATGCAAAGAAAATAGAGCTCCATCGCCAAGGAAGTTATGATCTTCGCCCCCCTTTACTCGTTCTGGCAGCATTGCTCTTCGTCATAGATACTCTGGCGACTTTTATCTTGCGTGGTGGGCGAAGCATATTTGCCTTTCGCTCAACGAAAGCAACAATCTTGCTGCCGCTCGTTTTGCTTTCCTTAATGTTGCTTATTCATCCATCGGCCGATGCAACACCGCTTGCGCCCAAAGATGCCGAAGGGCCCCTTCTCACACATTTTGCCTATGTAGTGACAGGCGATGCAACCATTGACGAGATCAGCCGTACTGGTCTTTCCAGTCTTTCCGTTTTTTTAGCGGACCACACCGCGCTTGAGCCGGGCGATCCTGTCGGCGTTGATCTCACCCATGATGATTTGGCCGTCTATCCTCTGCTCTATTGGCCCATAGCGCCAGAGCGTCCCTTGCCAAGCACTCAAAGCTTGGAAAAGGTCGACGCCTTTATGCGGGATGGCGGCACCGTTGTGTTTGATACGCGTGACGCCACCTTAACAATGTCGGGCCTTGATACGACGCCGGAAACAAAAGCACTTCGTCTTATTCTAGCCAATCTCGCAATACCTGCACTTGAGCCCGTTCCGTCGGATCATGTCCTCACCAAAGCCTTCTATCTCATCAACCGCTTTCCGGGCCGTTACGCCGAGGGTACGACATGGGTGGAGGCGCTACCGAAATCAAACCAAGATAGTGATGAACCCGTGCATGCTGGCGATGGCGTATCCTCGGTGATCATTACATCCAATGATCTTGCAGCCGCATGGGCGAGTGATCGCGATGGACAGCCGCTTTATCCGCTAACCCAATCCATGCCACGCCAACGCGAAATGGCCATGCGCGCTGGAACCAATATTGCCATGTATGTTTTAACCGGCAATTACAAAGCAGATCAGGTCCATGTTCCTGCTTTGCTTGATCGATTGGGGCGTTAAGATGGGTTCAATCATCTGGTCCCCTGTCCTTTCACCGGTTTGGTTTAGCTTACTCGGCTTGGGAATAATCATCCCCATCATTGCCATGTTCGTAACGCGGCAACGCAGTGCCTTCTTTCGTATGATCGCTGCACTCGGCCTATTAGCAGCATTAGGCAATCCATCCTTCGAGTTTGAAAAGCGCGAACCGTTAAAAGATGTGGTTGCCCTCGTCGTCGATCATACGGGCTCGCAGACGCTCTCAATAAGAAATGATCAAACCGACAAAGCCGTTGAAGCCGTTAAAAGGAAATTATCAGCATTACCAAATATTGATATTCGGACCATTGATGTCACAGACACGAATGAGGACGGAACACTTGCTTTCCATGCCCTACAGCGCGGCCTATCGGATATCGCTCCGGAGCGGATCGGCGGCGCACTTTTAATCACCGATGGTCAGGTCGATGATATTCCAAAATCAATCGAAGCCTTAGGCTTTCACGCGCCCGTCCACGCCTTGATAACAGGCTATGACGGTGAACGGGATCGACGCATTGAGCTCATCGATACACCGCAATTCGGCCTAGTCGGAAAAGATCAGCAAATTCGATTGCGCATCACGGATCCGGGCTCATCGGCACCCATTCCCGTGACCGTAAAGCGAGATGGTCTACCGATTGCGAGCGGCACCGCTGCACCCGGAAAACTCATCGCCTTACCCATCCACATTGATCACGGCGGTCCTAACCTCATTGAAATTGAAGCAGAGCCTGCAGCAAGCGAGTTAACAACCATCAACAATAAAGCTGTCCTCAATATCGAGGGCATTCGGGATCGTCTCAAAGTATTGCTCGTATCCGGCATCCCGCATCCGGGGGAGCGCACATGGAGAAATACGCTCAAGTCAGACGCGAATGTTGACCTCGTTCATTTCACGATTTTGCGCCCGCCAGAAAAACAAGATGGCACACCCGTCAATGAACTCTCTTTGATCGCTTTTCCAACACGTGAATTGTTTGAAACTAAAATTACCGATTTTGATCTCATCATCTTCGATCGATACGCAGACCTTGCTATTCTTCCTCCCGCCTATTTCGGCAATATCGTGCGTTATGTGAGAGAAGGCGGTGCGCTGTTAATTGCGGCAGGGCCTGAATTTGCGGGCTCCGAAAGTCCTGCCGAGACACCATTGCGCGCCTTGTTACCAGCCTTCCCAGATGGCGATATTATCGAACATCCATTTCTTCCCCGTCTAACCGATGCAGGTAAGCGTCACCCTGTGACGCGCGATTTATCAGGTAGCGCAAATGAGCCTCCCCAATGGGGCGAATGGACACGCCAAATTTCAACCGGAAATATTTCGGGTACGGCTATCATGAGTGGCGATGCGGATAAGCCTCTTTTAATTTTGCGCCATGAAAACAAGGGGCGTGTTGCCTTGCTCTTGTCCGACCACGCGTGGTTATGGGCAAGAAATTTCAGAGGGGGCGGCCCCCACCTCGATCTTCTGCGTCGTCTCGGTCACTGGCTCATGAAAGAACCACAGCTTGAAGAAGAAGCAATACGCGCAACCGCGCAAGGCACACGGCTGATCATCGAACGGCAAACCATGGCCGATAGCGTTGGTCCGATGAACGTAACAGGCCCCAACGGACAAACGCAGTCCGTCACCCTTCAACAAACTAAGCCCGGCCTTTGGCGCGCAGAGGTCAATCCCGGCGCATTAGGTCTGTATCGTGTAAGTGATCGATCGCTCACCGCTTTCGCTAATCTTGGCCCTGCCAATCCGCGCGAATTCCAAAATGTGCTTTCAACGCCAGAAAAGCTCGCAGCAATTACCGCAGCTACTAGCGGTTCTGTTCGACGGATCGCCCATCATAAAGAGGACAGCCTTTCAATTCCTTCTATTTTGTCGCTGAGCGGTAATGTGCGCTTTGCCGGCAATGATTTTATCGCCTTCCGAAACACCGGAAGCTCAACCATTCTAGGGTTGAGCCTATGGCCAATTTTTATCGGCTTCGTAGGCCTCGCCCTTTTGATGGCAAGCCTATTGGCGGGTTGGCTTGGGGAGAGTATTGGCGTTAGGCGGCAGCCGAAACTTTAACGCCGCTGATCTTGCCTGAAAGCTGCGCAATCGTGCCTTCCACCAAATCAAGCGCGAGCAGCCGCTTTGGATCAACAGGTCCCGGCATCTCGACTTTATTGAAGGGCATAACAACAAACCCGGCGCGGGCATAAAAAGGCTCATCGCCAACAAGCAAAATAACGCGGTGCCCTTCGGCTTTGGCCGTATCCACCGCTCGGCCGATCAAGCTCATGCCAATTCCGATGGACGAAAAAGCCTGTTCAACCGCCAGCGGCCCAAGGAGCAAAGCCGGCATATCCCCCACCATAATCGGGGTTAGTCGAATAGAGCCCACCACCAAAGTTCCGACAAGGGCAACATAAGAAAGCGTCGGAATAGGCGTAACGCCCTCGCGCAAGCGATAAGCCGTTTTAGCAAAGCGTCCGGGCCCAAAAGCGCGCTCGTGCAATTTCTCGATGGTTCCGGCATCGGCCGGATGTTCGTGGCGGATGGTCAAAGGAAGGTCGGTCATGGTCTTGAACTCTCAGCGGAGGCTTATGCCTCTTAGGCGAAGGAAACCTGCAAAATGGCAGGAAAGTGCTGGAAGAACCTATCGGTTCCTCAAAGCATCATCCTCGTCGCAGCTGTCGGTTATGAAAAATATGACCCTTCATAAAATCGCTATTATCACGATCCATAGTGCCCGTCCATGCCTCAAGCCGCTATACCCGCGCCCCCGCATTTTTTGGATCAGCCTATTCCCATTCAAGGCTTGCTCCCTAGCCGATGTCGGACAAAATCGGGTAGAGAGATCCTTAATCCATTTTTTAAAACCAAAAGAGACCCGACATGCTGGATCGTCCTACCACCAAAGAAGCCTGGATCGCCCGCGCCCGCGCAACTGTTCCCGAAGGCCGCGCCTTTATCAATGGGCACTATGTCCCGGCTCTATCCGGCAAGACCTTTGACAAAATTTCATCCATGGATGGGTCGGTTGCAGGGAAAGTCGCCGATTGCGACGCTTCCGATATCGACGCCGCCGTCAAAGCGGCCCGCACCGCGTTTGAAGATGGTCGCTGGCGCGACAAGCCCGCCACGGAGAAAAAGCGGATCCTTTTGCGGTTTGCCGAACTCATCAAAGAACATACCGATGCCATCGCCGTACTCGAGACTCTTGATGTCGGCAAAGTCATCGGCAATTCGCTCGCGATCGATGTGCCCTATTGCTATGCGTGCATTCAATATTATGCCGAACTTGCCGACAAGATGTATGACGAGATCGCACCGATGAGCCCGAATGATCTCGTGCAAGTCCGCAAAGAACCGCTCGGCGTTATTGGTGCGATTGTCCCTTGGAACTATCCGCTCATCATCGCCGCATGGAAGCTTGGACCTGCCCTTGTCGCTGGCAACTCCGTTGTCTTGAAACCCGCAGAACAATCGCCCTTCGCCTCGCTCTATCTAGGCCAACTCGCCAAAGAAGCAGGCATTCCCGATGGCGTACTCAACATCGTGCCGGGCTATGGCGAGAAAACCGGAAAGCCGCTCGCGCTTCATATGGATGTCGACATGATTGCTTTCACCGGCTCAACCGAAGTCGGCAAGCTGATGCTGAAATATGCGGCTGAAAGCAACATCAAACGCGTGGCCTTGGAGCTCGGCGGCAAAAGCGCACAAATCGTCATGCCGGATGCCGATCTCGATAAAGCAGCTGAAGCCATTGCTTGGTCAATCTATTACAATCAAGGCCAAACCTGCCACGCCGGATCGCGCGTGCTCGCGCATCGCTCCATCAAGGATACGCTCGTTGCCAAGATTGCAGCGGTCGCCAAAGCACAAATCCCCCAAGGCCATTCGTTTGATCCATCCGCACAAATGGCTGCGATGGTCGAACAAAAGCAAATGGAACGCGTGCTCGATTACATCGCCATTGGCGAAAAAGAAGGCGCTAAAATTGCGCTGGGCGGCAAGCGTGTCATGGAAGAAACCGGCGGCTTTTATATCGAGCCAACCATCTTCGATAATGTGAAGCCCGATATGCGCATCGCTCAAGAAGAAATCTTTGGCCCCGTTCTCGTTGTGATTCCGTTCGACACCGAAGAGGAAGCAATACGCATTGCGAATGGCACCGTGTTCGGTCTTGGCGGTTCAGTCTGGACAAAAAACATGAATGTCGCGCACCGCGTTTCAAATGCCATCCGTGCGGGAACCGTATGGGTCAATTGCTACGATAAATCATCGCCCGTCACCCCCTTCGGTGGCTTCAAACAATCAGGCTTCGGCCGCGATCGTTCGCCTCATGCGGTTGATAAATATATGGACTTTAAGACGATCTGGACGGTCTATGAATAATGAGGTTCGGCAATCGAAATAATCAAAACGATTAAAGATCCTCTAATATCTAAACGCCAAAAAAGTCACGGCAGACATCATGATCAAAATTACTAAAATAGAAATCACCAATCACCGCCTCCCCCTTGATCCGCCCTTTAACGCGAGTTGGGACACGCAACCCCGCAAGCATTTCGATGCCTGCATTGTTCGCGTCCATACCGATGCGGGGATCACTGGCGTTGCATCGGGTGATTTCATGGTCGGCTTTCAAGGCCATGAACATCTCTTTATCGGCCAAGACCCGATGCAGATTGAGCGGCATTATCGCATCCTGAATAACATCCAATTCCATTATGGCCGCTGCTGGCCGCTTGATCTCGCGCTGTGGGATTTAGCAGGCAAAATCACCAAGCAACCGGTTTGGAAATTATTGGGCGGCCTATCCAACAAAGTCCGCGCCTATGCGTCATCCGGCACGTTGCGCGCGCCGGAAGCCTTGGCCGATGCATCTGAAAAATATTTGGCCGAGGGTTTTAAAGCGCTCAAAATCCGCTTTCACCGCGGTGATTGGCGCGCCGATATTAAAGCGCTGGAAGCCGTCCGCGCCCGCATTGGCAATAAGCTTGATCTGATGGTTGATTGCAACCAAGGCTGGCGCATGTCGTGGGATGCCTATTCCTCTTGGTCGTTAAAAGATGCCATCCCAGTCGCGCGCGAATTAGAACGGCTTGGCGTCTATTGGATGGAAGAACCCCTCCACCGCTCCGACCGTGAAGGGATGCGCCGCTTGCGCGAAATGGTCGATGTGCGCATAGCCGGTGGTGAAATGACCCGCGAGCTCTACGAGTTCCGCGATCTGATCCGCGATGGCTGCCTCGACGTCGTGCAACCCGACGCCGCACTAGTCGGAGGCATCACAGGCCTTCGCCGCATCGCCGCGATGGCGGAGGAAAACAACATCGTCTTCACCCCGCACACCTGGACCAACGGCATGGGCGTTGTGGCCAATGCCCATCTGACCGCAGGCGTTGCCGACGCGCCTTTCCTAGAAATGCCCTATGATCCACCGGAGTGGAGCCTCGATCGGCGCGATTACATGATGGAAAAGCCGCTCGGCGTCGATAAAGACGGCTGGGTCGTCTTGAGCGATGAGCCGGGCATGGGCTACACTCTCGATGAGGAAAGGCTCGCCGCTACTCGCCTTGGCTGAGCCTACCCCAAAGGGAGTGACGACGTGGATCGGAAATGGCTACCGTTAAATGCCCTGCGCGCTTTTGAAGCCGCAGGGAAACATTTGAGTTTTACGGCGGCGGCCAATAGCCTTACCGTTGCGCAAAGCGCGGTCAGCCGTCACGTCATCGTGCTCGAGAATTTTTTGGGCGTGCCGCTTTTTGAGCGCCGCCCCCAGCAATTGGTTCTCACCGAAGCGGGCCAACATTTGCTTCCCGTTGTCACAAAGAGTTTTGATCGCATCGATCAAGCGCTTTCCGATATTATCAAAGAAGGCCGCTCGCCGCGTCGCGCGCTCAAAGTCTCGCTGCCTGCGACCTTCGCGCATCAATTGGCCGTGCCAATCCTGAAAGATTTCCGTGCCGAGCATCCCGGCGTTACACTTGATATTGAATCCGACATGGGACACGGCATCGAAACGGAAGCCGATGTCGCCGTTGTCTTCACCGAGCCATCGGTCAGCGATACCGTGCTCGATCTCCTTTGGATGGAGCGATTGACGATCCTTTGCCATCCCTCCATCGCGGCCAAAGCAGACCCGAATGATCCGGCGCATTTTATCGAAAGCAATGATCTGCTTCACATGAAGCTCGATCACCGCTCGCGCCACCATCAATGGGATTTATTCGCGCGCGGCATCGGGCGACCTGATCTCGATGTGGATCGCGGCCTCGTCTTCGATACATCGCGGCTTGTTGTGCAATATGCGCTATCGGGCGAAGGCTTGGCCCTCGTTGATCCGATGTTGTTCAAATCGGAAATCGATGCAGGGCAATTGGTCAGCCCCTTCGATATCGCCGTTGATGGCGGCTATGGATATTATCTTTCAACGCATCCCGAAGATTTGAACGATGAGGCGGTAGCTTTATTCCGTTCATGGTTGATCAACCGATTTGCAGCCCATTTAGCCGATGGGCCGACCTCGCGGTTAAAAGGCACGTCCGAGGCTGGCGCAAAAGCAGGCTCTCCCTTTAAAGCCTAACCCACAAAAACCACTTCAACCCTTGGCAGGACACTAATGGCGCGGCATTCCCTTTTTCATCCTGACTTCAAAGCCAAGCCGTTTTGGTGGGACGCGTATGAGCCAAAACCGCTGCCACCCATAGAGCTTCCAAAAGAAGCCCGCGTGGTAATTGTGGGCGCTGGCTATGCAGGCCTCTCAGCCGCATTGGAACTTCATAAAAGCGGCATTGAATGTATCGTGCTGGATGCCAACGAGCCCGGCTATGGCGGCTCAAGCCGCAATGGCGGCATGGTGTCGGGCGGCGTTAATGTCGGCAAACGCTATCTTGCCAAAGCGATGTCGCCGGATGAAGCAGCGCCCTATCTCAACGACGCCGCCGATGCGTTTAGCCATATCGAAGCGTTGATTGAACGCGAAAAAATTGAATGCAACTGGACAAGGTCCGGCTATTTCTTAGGCGCGTGGTGCAAGAGCCATTATGACAGCATGGCCAGCAAAATGGACACGCTGAACGAGAACGCGCAATCGGAGGCCTATCTCGTACCACCCGAACGGCAACGCGAAGAAATTGGCTCCGATTATTATCGCGGCGGAATGGTCATCGGTCGTGCAGCCATCATCCACCCCGCGCTTTATTTCAAAGGTCTGCTCGATCTTTGCACCGCACGGGGTATTCGCATCGCATCAAAAACACCCGTCAATAAGCTCACGCCATCAGGCTCAAACTGGACAGTAGAAACGCCGCACGGCTCCATCAAAGCAGGCGATGTCATCATCGCGACAAATGGTTATACGGGCGATGTTACACCCCAATTTAAACGCCGCGTTGTGCCTGTCGGCTCCTACATCATCGCGACAGAAGAACTACCACCCGACATTGCCGCATCGCTAAGCCCCAAAAATCGCTCGATTGCCGATACGCGCCGCGTACTCACTTATTATCGCATGTCGCCCGACGGCAAGCGGCTAATCTTCGGTGGCCGCGCCAAATTCGGCCATACCGATCCTGTTGAAACGGCAAGTATCCTTTATGAATTCATGACCGACCGCTTTCCGCAATTGAAAGGCGTATCGATCACCCATGCCTGGACGGGCAATGTCGCCTTCACGCTCGACGAGATGCCGCATATGGGCAAGATGGATAATCTCCACTTTGCGCTTGGCTGCAATGGTTCAGGCGTCGCCATGATGAGCTATCTCGGCCATCAAACGGCTCGCAAAATCGCGGGCCTTTCCAATAAAATCTGCGCCTTCGACCAGCCAGAATTTCCCGACCACCCAATGTATAATGGCTCGACATGGTTCTTGCCGTGGATTGGGCGGTATTTCCGAACGCGGGATTGGATGGATCGACGGTTTAATTAAACGAGGGAGGTAATGGCTTTATTCAAAGCCCCACTTTACCTTTCGCGATACCCCTATCCAAAAAAAAGGCGATGCGAACAACCTTCATTGGGTTAGTTTCGTATCACCTCACACAGAATAGACTTTGCCTAAAAGCGTGACGCGGAGATGAGACGATGAAGACGAGTGCAAAAGTAGTGGTAATTGGCGGCGGCGTCGTCGGCTGTTCGGTTCTTTATCATCTCACCAAAGCGGGCTGGACCGATGTCATGTTGATCGAACGTGCGGAATTGACCGCCGGTTCCACATGGCATGCGGCAGGAGGCTTTCATACGCTGAATGGCGATCCGAATGTCGCTAAGCTCCAACAATATACCGTTGAGCTCTATAAAGAGATCGAAGAGAAATCGGGCGTCGCTTGCGGCCTGCATCTCACGGGCGGCGTCATGCTCGCCGGCACCGAAGACCGAATGGATTGGCTTAAAATGGCCCATGCCAAAGGCCGCTATCTCGGCATGCATACCGAGATTATCTCGGCTGAAGAAGCCAAGAAGCGGATGCCGCTGATCGACGAAAAGCATTTCGTTGGCGCGATGTATGATCCGTTGGAAGGCCATCTTGATCCTTACGGCACCACGCATGCTTACGCGAAATCGGCAAAAATCAACGGCGCTGAAATAGTTGTGCGCAACCGCGTGTTAGAACTCAACCAACGCGAAGATGGCACATGGGATGTGGTGACGGAACAAGGCACGGTTCACGCCGAGCATGTTGTCAATGCAGGCGGCCTATGGGCGCGTGAAGTTGGCCGCATGGTTGGCCTGGAGCTGCCAATCCTCGCGATGGAACACATGTATCTGTTGACCGAAGATATTCCGGAAGTAGCCGAAGCCAACAAAGCCACAGGCAAGGAAGTGATCACCGCGCTTGATTTCGAAGGTGAAATTTATACCCGCCAAGAACGTGGCGGCATGTTGATGGGCACCTATGAGAAGGCCGCAAAGCCTTGGTCGGAGCAAGAAACGCCGTGGGACTTTGGGCAGAATTTATTAGAGCCTGATCTCGATCGTATCGCACCTGAACTTGAAGTCGGTTTCGAACATTTCCCGTCTTACGGCAATACGGGCATTAAAAAGATCATCAATGGCCCGTTCACTTTTGCACCTGATGGCAATCCGCTCGTTGGTCCTATTCGTGGCTTGAAAAATTTCTGGGTCGCATGCGGCGTCATGGCAGGCTTTAGCCAAGGCGGCGGTGTTGGCTTGGCGCTATCCAATTGGATTGTTAAAGGCGATCCGGGCTTTGATGTGTGGGGCATGGATGTCGCGCGTTATGGCGATTACGCAACGCTTGCTTATACCAACGCAAAGGTACGTGAAAATTATTCTCGCCGTTTCCGCATTCGTTTCCCGAATGAAGAACTGCCTGCAGGCCGCCCGTTCCGCACCACGCCGATCTATGATCGCCTGCTGGCTGATGGCGCCGTGATGGGCGAAAGCTATGGCTTGGAATATCCGCTGTGGTTCGCACCAAAGGGCATGGACGCGAAAGAAGT
>DAIOVR010000007.1:17767-35278 GCA_036758905.1 Beijerinckiaceae bacterium
CTGATCATCGGCTCGGGCCCTGCCGAGCAATATCATATGCGTTGGTTCGAAGCGCATTTGCCAAAGTCAGGTGTTCATATTGAAGCCTTAGGCCTCAATATGGTTGGCCTTTCGATTGCGGGTCCAAACTCGCGCGCCTTGCTCGCGAAACTCACTTCGAAAGATGTATCAAGTTCCGCCTTCCCGTTTATGGCCATTCGTAAAATGGATCTCGGTCCCATTCCGGCCATTGTCGGCCGCGTGACCTTCACGGGAGACCTTGGTTATGAAATTTGGGTGAAGCCTGAATATCAACGCGCTCTTCTCAATCTCGTCTTGCAACATGGCGAAGATCTCGGCATCGGCCATTTCGGCTTGCGTGCTTTGAACTCCATGCGCTTGGAAAAGAATTTCGGAACATGGGCGCGTGAATATCGGCCAATCTATGGTGCATTGGAAGGCGGATTGGGTCGCTTTGTTGATCTGAAAAAGAACGACTTCATCGGTCGTACCAAAGCAGCCGAAGAAAAAGAAAACGGCGGAGCCTTACGCCTCATCACGTTCAAGGTCGATGCAACCGATGCCGATTGCATGGGCGACGAGCCGATCTGGCACGATGGCAAAGTTGTTGGCTGGATCACATCCGGCGGCTACGGCCATTGGGTCAAAGCATCGATTGCCATGGGCTATGTGCCAAAGGAACTCGCCGACAAAACCGATGGTTTCGAAATCGAAGTCATCGGCGAACGCCGCAAGGCCCATCCAATCCGCGAAGCCCTCTTCGATCCAAAGGGCGAGAAGATGCGTGGGTGAGCCACGCGTCTTATTTCGTCATTGCGAGCGAACGCGAAGCAACCCAGCTGATGGCGGGTGTTAGAGTATCAAGTTACCAAAGCACCCTATCTTTTATCTCCAACTGGGTTGCTTCGCTCATCGCTCGCAATGACGTTAGTTATTCACGCCATCAAAAATCAGTAGGCGCCCCACCTTCAGCTTTACGCTTGGCAACAAAGGCATCAAGCTCGCCACGCACCGCATCATCGATTGGCGGTGGCGTGTAGGCCGCGAGCTTTTCCTTATACAACCGGTTGGCCTTATCATAAGCCGTAGGCGAGCCTGCTTCTTGCCAGGTTTCATAATTGCGCCAATCGGAAATCATCGGTGCAAAAAACGCGTTGCGATAACGCGACTGCGTATGCTCGCAACCAAAGAAATGCCCGCCCGGCCCCACTTCCTTC
The DNA here is from genome assembly GCA_036758905.1 of Beijerinckiaceae bacterium. GTDB lineage: Bacteria > Pseudomonadota > Alphaproteobacteria > Rhizobiales > Beijerinckiaceae > CAIUPE01. Next base: position 18,985 of record DAIOVR010000007.1, read on the forward strand.
ATCGCGTCAAAACCGAGATCATCATCGGTAAACGCCAGCGGCCGCATGAACTCGGTGAGCATACCCAAGAGGTCCGCATCGATAACCATTTTTTCAAACGACGCATGCAAGCCGCCTTCCATCCATCCTGCCGCATGCATGATGAGATTGCCGCCGCCCATAATCGCACCCCATAAAGAGAACACGCTTTCATAGGCTGCTTGCGCATCAATTGTATTCGCCGCGCAGGTATTCGACGAACGATATGGCACGCGGTAACGCCGTGCGAGTTGCCCGCCGATGATCGCCGACTTCATTTGCTCCGGCGTACCAAAGGCTGGTGCACCCGATTTCATATCCACATTCGATGTAAACGCGCCATACACAAAAGGTGCACCCGGATTAACACTTTGTGTGAACACCAAACCTGCAAGCGCTTCGGCATTTTGCTCCACAATCGCACCCGCAATCGTCACCGGTGCCATTGCACCCGCAAGCGTAAACGGCGTCAACACAATCGGCTGATTGCGCTTGGCCATTTGAATAATGCCTTCCATCATCGGCACATCAAGCCGCAACGGCGAATTCGAATTGATGATCGTAAAGACCGAAGGCTCGCGATCAAGCGTTGCATCATCAATACCGCGCGCAATGCGAACGAGCTCAAGCGCGTCAATATTGCGTTCAGCACCCAATGAGTAAGCGTGAACGGCTTTATCGGATAAGGTCATCATATCGTAGAGCGCATCAAGATGACGCACAGAGGCATGAATATCAGCGGGCTCCACCGGATAGCCGCCCCATAGATGCACGGCATCTAACGTCTGACCTAATCGAATGAGGTTTTGATAATCGACGCGATTACCGGGTCTCCGTCCGCCATCGCGATCCGCAACATTCGGCGCGCTCGCTACCGAACAAAAAGCAACCGCATCACCACCAATCGTCAGATTGTTTTCTGGGTTGCGCGCATGCAGCGTGAATGTTTCGGGAGCTAGTCCAATCTTGGATTCAACAAGCTGGCGCGGGAAGCGAACACGCCGCGTCTCCTCATCCACAATCGCGCCTTCTTTTTTCAAAATGGCTCGCGCACCATCATGCAAAACGTCAATGCCAAGCTCTTCCAAGACCCGGAGCGATTCTTGGTGGATCCGTTCGATCTGTTCAGGCGTTGCAAGTTCGACGGCGGCAAAAGGACGCCGGGGTTGAGGTGCCTTTGGTTGCTTGCCCGCGCGCTCTGCACGACCCGCGCGACGGCGGCCACCTTCACTCATCAATTCCATCGCTCGATACCCCATATTCCGCTAACAGGACGCAATCATCCTAAATCTAACCAGTCGCACCGAATGCGCAAAGCATGATCGGGTGCGGATGACATATGTTTTCTAGATGACGACGACTTTTTATGTTCGTCATCGTTACGCGCGGCTACGTCGACCTTCACGACGACCACGTGCCAAAGGTTCATTGTCACTTAGCTCTACGCGCTTTGCTAAAAGCGGAAACGCCTCGCTGCGATGCGGAATACCCATCGCGCCGATCTGCTCGGCTTGGAAATCGGGATCAAGAACGGTTTCAATAACATTGGTTTCACGCGCAAGGCGGGCCATTCCCTCACGCGCCGAGCGGCTTAACAAGGCCGATTTCGCGCCTAGCAGCGCGGCATTTTCAACAAAAGAAATGGTGCTCGGATCACAATCAGGAAACAAGCCCACAATAGCCGCTCGTAACGGATCCATGCTGACGCCAGATCCTCCGGTCAACACGATGCGATCAATCTTTTGGCCACCATGCCGTTTCAATAAAATACGTGCCGAAGCCTGCACGGCAGCTTTCGCCATTTGCAAGCTACGAATATCGTGTTGCGTCAAAGCAATCCGAGGCTCAGCCTCGCGCACAAGATAGGTCGAAGACCTGTACTCTTCACGGACGCGCGATGTTACCGCCGCCTTATCGGGGTCAATCGTGCCATCCCGCCCCATAAGGCCCGTTAGCCTTAATTCAGCCAACGCATCAATCAGCCCCGCGCGACAAAATCCACCAACATCAAGCGCCTCAACAGAAGCCGCAAATTCTGGTTCATCTGACCAATAGGGCGAGCCTATGATTTGATAGCGCGGCTCATAGGTTTCCGGATCAATTCGAATGGCTCGAAGTGCACCTGGTACAGCGTGTCGTCCCGCCTCGAGTTGAACCCCTTCAAGCGCTGAGCCAGCGGGTGGCGCAGCCGCAAACAATCGCCCTTGCGAGCCCAACATAATTTCAGTGGTCGTTCCGATATCAACAAGGAGTGTAACCTCATCTCCCTGCCCCACACCGCAATGATAGGCTGCGGCCAGACAATCGCTTCCGACGTGTCCACCCAATAGCGGTAACGCATGAACCAACGCACCGGGCGCTAAGTGAAGCCCCACCTCTCGCGCCTGTATATCCGAAGGCTCCGCAACCGTTTGCGTATAAGGCGCACTGCCAAGCTCGGTTGCATCAAGACCAAGCATCACATGATGCGTCACCGGATCAGCCACAAAAACCGCATCGAGGATCTGGGCAGACGACAAGCCCGCCTCTTCCGCCAATGACCCAATCGACGTGTTGATGGTCGACTGAAGCGTCGTCGTCATCTCGGCAAAACCGTCAGCGGTCGTCATCCCATAAGCCACCCGGCTGATCGGATCTGAACCGAACCTGATGAGCGGATTTATGATGCTTTTTTGGGCAATTAAGTCGCCATTGATGAGATTATTTATCGAAAGCTCTATCGAACTGGCTCCGATATCTATCGCAAGCCCTGCAGTAATTATCGGATCGGGGCCCTGTATTATCACAACCTTTGTTTTATTAAGCGCAATTTGCACGGTCCAAGCGGATTTGCGCAATCGGCTTTGAAGTATTCGTAAAATATCAAGACCGATCTCGACGCCATAGACTCCGTATTGAGAGGCAAGCGCTAAAGCAACTCTCCGCGCATCGCTAGAAGGGTCATGTATATCTGGCTCCGTTACTGTAACTGTACAGTAACGAATTACTTGGTCAGATTGTGAGGCAAAATCCGCGTTCAATGACGCCGACGTCCGGCCCGACGGTCTCCACCCTCATTCTTCGAAGGCGGCGATTGAAGCGGTCCAAGTTGTTGAATAACCTTATCTTCTTCAGGCCTTGCACCCTTCGCGTGAGCCGTAACGGCTGCACGAATAGCGGCAAGATGCTTAAATCCGGTGCCACAGCATCCCCCAATAATCCGAACGCCTGAATCAACCGCCAAACAGGCATAATCGGACATCAACTCCGGAGTGCCGGAATAATGGATATGCTCCCCAACAAAATGCGGAATTCCCGCATTTGCCTTAGCAATAATGGGGATTCCGGCCTCTTTTGCTGTCATTCCCAAGATAGTCATCACCAAATCGGATGCGCCAACCCCGCAATTCGCGCCAATGGCCAAAGGCTTTGGATCAAGCGTCTGCGCAAATTCGACAAGCCCTTCCGGCGTAATGCCCATCATCGTGCGCCCGGCCGTGTCAAAGCTGGCCGTAAACGTATAGGGAAGACCTACTTTGATCGCTGCATGGGCAGCGGCACGAATTTCCTCAATCGACGACATGGTTTCGATCCAAGCAACGTCAGCTCCACCAGCCTTAAGCCCTTGCATTTGATCGACAAATACCTCAACGGCCTCTTCTTCCGTCAACGGTCCAAGCGGAGCAAAAAGATCACCCGTCGGCCCAACCGAGCCCGCCACAACAATCGGACGGTCGGCCTTTGTGGCTACCGTCTTGGCTAAGCCAGCGGCTATCTTATTGATCTCTTGCGCGCGGTCCTGAAGACCATGCAGCATTAGCCGCCGTGAGTTCCCACCAAACGTATTTGTTAGGATGATATCGGCGCCAGAATCGATAAAAGACTGATGCAGGGCCATAATCCGGTCGGGATGTTCTAAATTCCAAACCTCAGGCGCCTCGCCTGCCACGAGCCCCATCTCGAACAAGTTCGTACCGGTTGCCCCATCAGCAATAAGAACTTTGCCCGATGACAGAAGTGAAGCCAGCATGATGAATACCTTTTTGTAAGTCGATTGAATTCATTTAGGCGCTTGGGTAACCCCCGCCAAGGAAAATTACATCCAAAATATCAACTCTTTATGGGAGAAAAATTAATCCCCGGCAAATAATTGGCAAATAGTGCTAATTCTTTGACCTGCAGCAGTGAGTTAGAATAGCCTAGCGCCAAAGGGGAAAAGGCTTCAAATGGACGTCAAAGCTATGAAAACGATCGATCTCGTTTCGGATCAGGGCAATGGCTCGGACTTAGCGGATGCGGTTAGACGCGCAAGAATAGAGCGCGCGGAGAAAACAGGCATAGCAAATGATTTGATAGCGGCCGAATTCAGCCGTCTTGAGAATTTGCAAGAAAAACTCCGGCCTATTTTACAACAATTGCCCCGCGAAGCCGATTTATTCAATCACGGCCTCGTAGGCGGCGAGCGGCCAAGATTTTATGTCGACATGATATCCTTTATCGAAATGAGCCGTGATCGTCGCACCTATCGGTTTTTGATGGACACCCCTTCCGGACGCCAATTGCTCGGTGAAAGCGATGATGTTGTTATCATGGCGAATGCAGTAACCAATTATCTCGGAAAACGCCTCGTCGAACGAGAGGCCGCACTCGCCAATGCACTATCCTTTGAACCCATTGAGCGAAAAGATGAACAATCAACGCTTGAGCTCGAAAACGCGTCAACGGTAACCGCTCTTCCAATTATAACCGAAACAAGTGGACGAAGCGGCGGTAATTATTTCCTGCTTTTCGTTCTGGGCTTAGTAGCGGGCATCGCATCGGTTTATATAGGGTCAAATTGGGATCGCATATTCATGCCCGAAATCACCAAGCTTTTAAGCCTATTTAACGGCAGCTAAACAACTTTAGCCCTTAAGCCTCAATTGGCCAATCGGTCCAATTTCACCGGATTCTAGCAGTCCTCGCGAGTGGCCCGTAATAGCGACCCCGGTGTCTGTCATATCAAAATCGAAAATATGATAACCAGCACGATGGCCGGGCGTCCCTCGGGCCGCTGAGGCGCTTGGCGCCCCAACCACGGGCACCAGACCATCAGGCCCTTCAAGATAGGCTATCGACGTTCGGTGATTATGGCCGTGAAGAATTAATTCCGAACCGGTTTCAGCAATAATGGCTTCAAACTCCGCTGCATCGGTCAATGTGCGACCGGGCTTAGCTCCGCCTCGATAAGGCGGATGATGAATGAGAATAACTCTCGCCAATCCCTGTGATTTCAAAAATTTTAATGCGCCTTTGAGATCGTCACGCTGGCGTCTCCCCAAACGTCCGGTCGCAAGCAATGGCCACGTTGAAATACCGGATGATAATCCTATCAGGGCCAAGGGACCCATCATGCGGATATAGGGAAATCCTTCAAAACGACCGGAATCGGTCGTCATCCAAGGCCCCCAATGTTTGCCGATTTCGGGCTGAGCCGATGAAACATAGGAGTCATGGTTCCCAGGAACAACGCTGGCAAACGTTGGACTACCGAGCCGGCTCATGAATTCTGCTGCGGGACCAAATTCGGACGGCAATGAAATATTGATCAAATCGCCCGTACAGGCAACATGATGAGGCGATTGAGAATGAATATCGTCCACAATTCGCCCTAGAAGCGCCATATCATGCGATGTTCGGCGCCGTAGAGACCAGTTCACGAAGCCCGCAAACCGCTTTCCTATGAGTTCGGCTGGACGGGGATCGGGAATTGGGCCGAGATGGGGGTCAGACAGATGAACAAGACGAAACATATTGCATCCCTGCCCGCCATCCTTGATCCCGTCAAGCACTACCGATCAATATTCCGGCAATGAAGACAAGTGCCCCACCAGCAACAACCTGAAATGCAGCCTGGAGGAATGGCGTATCCATAAATTTGGCACGGATCCACGCAATCGCCCATAGCTCGACAAGAACGATGACCGTCGCAATCGCCGTAGCAATCAGGAAGGCATTTGAAACACTGTCCGGCACGAGATAGGGCAATGTATGGCCGATACCACCGATCGTGGTCATAAGGCCGCAGATAGCGCCTCTGATCCAAGGAGAACCACGGCCCGTTAATGACCCGTCATCCGACAATGCCTCGGCAAAGCCCATCGAAATACCCGCGCCAATCGAGGATGCCATACCGACAAGAAAGGTTGGCCAGTTACCATGGGTAGCAAAAGCTGCTGCAAAAACAGGTGCTAATGTCGAAACCGACCCATCCATTAATCCCGCAAGGCCCGGCTGAACATATTGCAGCACAAACATCCGCTTTTTGGTTTCAGCTTCCTCATCAGCAGCTGCGCCCTTGCGCGTTGCTTCCATCATATCAAGGGTCTTTTTTTCGTGACTGCGCTCAAGCTCGGCTAATTTCAGTAAAAGACCGCGAATATCGATATCAAGCACGCGATCGGCTGACTTTTCGTAAAAATTAGCGGCTTGCATTTCCATAATTTCAGCTTCTTGCCGCATTCTATCGACACCAAGGCCCTTTATCAGCCAAACGGGACGGCGCTTGAGGAAGCCCTTAACATCTTCCCGCCGGATGGGCGAAAGATGCTCACCAAATCGAGATTTGTACATTTGATAAAGCATATCGCGATGTCCGCGCTCGTCTTCCGCCATTTCATCAAAGACGGCCGCAGAATGGGGAAATACATCACGAACTTCGTCGGCAAAGCTCTGATAAATCCTTGAATCCTCTTCCTCATTGGATATCGCGAGCGTCAAAATATCCCGTTCGGTAAGTTCGGAAAGAGCAAGTTGCGGCATGGACTGGCACTCCTAGCAGGTCGCTGTTTGGAATTCTTCTAAACAACGAAACCGTAAATGCAACACAGAACTGGCTAGTTTCCGCTCTGGCCGCAGAATTTTGCGGAAAATCGATAGCTCCGAGCCAAAAATCGATGGCCCTTCTCCCATTCAGTTATGATTTAGCGCTTGTGAAGGGGCGCAAATTGCACGCAGAATACCTATAACGGGTCGAACAGAATCGAACAGTAGTCAGTCAAAGGCCATTTTGGATGAAATATTCAGTTTTTAGCCTAATCCATCAGGCCATACGCGGACAAAAAGATTGGACCCCCGCATGGCGGGACCCAGAACCCAAAGCTGAATATGACATTGTTCTGATCGGCGGCGGTGGCCACGGATTAGCGACGGCCTATTATCTTGCAAAAGAACACGGGCTCAAAAACATTGCCGTATTGGAAAAGGGATATATCGGCGGCGGATCGGTGGGCAGAAATACAACAATTGTTCGGTCTAATTACCAAGAGCCTGGCAATATTCCATTTTACGAATTATCGCTGAAGCTCTGGGAGGGCCTTGAGCAAGATCTGAATTACAATGTGATGATGAGCCAGCGCGGCGTCCTGAATCTGTATCATTCGGACAGTCAGCGCGACGAATATGCTCGGCGCGGCAATGCCATGGCCATGCACGGGGTAGATGGCGAATTATTAAACCGTGAACAAGTCCGTGAAATGGTGCCATTTCTCGATTTTGAAAATGGGCGCTTTCCGATCCAGGGGGGATTATTACAACGGCGCGGGGGCACAGCACGCCATGATGCGGTTGCGTGGGGGTTTGCCCGCGGCGCAGATTCACGTGGCGTTGATATCCTCCAAAATACGGAAGCCAAGCAAATAAGGGTTGAAAACGGCAAGGTTGTAGGCGTCGACACCAATCGCGGCTTCATCAAAGCCAAAAAAATAGGCATCGTTGCAGCTGGCAATACAACCCGCGTCGCCGAAACAGCGGGCCTCAGGCTTCCCATCGAATCCTACGTGTTGCAGGCCTTCGTTAGCGAGGCCATTAAACCTTTAATCCCTTGCGTGATTACTTTCGGAGCAGGACACTTTTACATCAGCCAATCCGATAAAGGCGGCTTAGTCTTCGGCGCCTCGCTCGACTATTACACCTCCTACGCCGCCCGCGGAAATCTACCCGCCGTAGAAGACACAATCGAAGAAGCGATGGCTATTTTGCCAGGAATTAGTCGCGTGCGCTTATTACGCCATTGGGGTGGCATCATGGACATGTCCATGGATGGCTCCCCAATTATCGATAAAACGGATATCGATGGATTATATTTAAATTGTGGCTGGTGCTATGGCGGTTTCAAGGCAACGCCTGCGTCAGGCTATTGTTTTGCGCATTTACTAGCAAAAGAAGAACTACACCCAGCAGCTAAAGCATTACGCTTGAAGCGTTTCGAAACCGGCCACGTCATTGATGAGGCAGGTACTGGCGCTCAGCCCAATCTCCATTAGGCAATCTTCTTAGGATTTCATTATGCGAATACCATGTCCTTTTTGCGGAGAGCGAGATTCTCAAGAATATGCATTCTTAGGAGAAGCAGGTTTAATTCGCCCAGATCCAACCGCCGATGACGCCCAAAAGCAATTTCATGACTATGTGCACATAAGAAAAAATACAGCGGGAATAACAAAAGAACTTTGGCACCATGTCCATGGTTGCCGATCATGGATCGTTGTTGAGCGTAATACTTTGACCCACGAAATATTTACTTCCGAGTATGCTTCAGTCACTTTGAAAGAACTATCAAAATGAGCCAAATTAATCGGCTACCTGATGGCGGTATAATTGACAGATCCAAACCCTTAAAATTTATTTTTGACGGTAAAAAATTTAATGGTTTTCAAGGAGATACGCTTGCGTCGGCGTTGATTGCAAATGGGGTATCGTTACTTGGTCGCTCGTTTAAATATCACCGGCCTCGGGGCGTATTAACTGCAGGTTCCGAGGAACCAAACGCACTCGTTGAACTTAGAAGCGGTAATCGCCTCGAACCTAATATGCGAGCTACGACCGTTGAGCTATTTGATGGTCTTGTTGCCAACAGTCAAAATCGCTGGCCGTCATTAAATTTCGATGTGATGTCGATCAACTCCCTATTAGCCCCGGTTCTGACGGCTGGATTCTATTATAAAACATTCATGTGGCCTGCATCATTTTGGGAAAAAGTCTATGAACCGGCAATACGCCGGGCTGCAGGCTTAGGAAAGCCTCCGGAAGGCTTTGATCCTGACCATTATGAAAAAGCTTTTGCCCATTGCGACGTTTTAGTCATTGGTGCAGGACCCGCCGGTATTTCAGCAGCACTAGCCGCAGGCCGCGCAGGAGCTCGAGTCATTTTATGCGATGAGAATCCATTGCTTGGCGGACGGCTATTGTCGGACATGCAGCATATTAATGACATGCCAGCTCTTGAATGGGTACGAGGAGCAACAATAGAGCTAGAAAATCTACCTAATGTAAAAATTTTCCGTCGTATGACGGTATTCGGGCTTTACGACCACGGAGTCTACGGTGCCGTACAGCGGGTAACCGATCATTTAGAAACCCCTCCACCCTTTCAACCGCGGCAACGAAGCTATCGGATCATCGCAAAGCGAGCGATACTTGGTAGCGGTGCCATCGAAAGACCAATGGTATTTGGCGACAATGATCGTCCGGGCATTATGCTGGGATCGGCAATCAGAACGTATGTCAACCAGTTTGCCGCATTGCCAGGGCGCCGCGCAGTCGTGGTTTCATCCTCCAATGACGGATTACGGACGGCTGAAACTTTAAAAAGTAGCGGAGCTGAGATTGAGGCTATTATCGATTCAAGGAATGGTGACGTAATTCAACGCGCATTCGGTGGAAAGCGGGTGCAAGCAATCCAGGTCCGCGATAAAAACGGCAGAATTCGACTGATCGAGTGCGATCTTGTTTCTGTTTCGAATGGCTGGAACCCATCATTGCATCTGACTTGCCACCTAGGAAGCAGGCCGGTCTGGGATGATGGCAAAAATGCATTTCTCCCGGGGAAATTACCAGCAGGACTCGCGGTTGCCGGAGCTGCCCAAGGGCGATTTACGCTACAAGAGGCGTTTAATGATGGTATCCGAGCAGGAAATGAAGCGGCGGAAATCGTAGGCTTTAAACCAAAGGATTTTGACGTCCCGTCAGCGGAACCGGAAGTATTTGAACATCAACCCGTATGGCGGATTAAAGCGAGCAAAGGAAAGTGCTTCGTTGATTTCCAACACGATGTGACCGATCTCGACATCGAACTTGCTAATCGCGAAGGCTTTAAATCCGTCGAGCACATGAAACGGTATACAACTCTAGGTATGGCTACGGACCAAGGGAAGACGGCCAACGTTGCTGGCCTTGCAATACTTGGTGAAGTCTCAAATAGATATATTTCTGAAGTAGGAACTACTATTTTTCGCCCCCCCTACACCCCTGTTACGCTCGGCGCACTTGCAGGCCACCACACTCATCGCGAATTTCGACCCTCCCGATTAACCCCATCGCATCAATGGGCAAATGAATGTGGCGCCGTTTTCATGGAAACAGGGCTATGGATGAGAGTGCAATATTTTCCGCAATATCCAGGAGAAAATTGGCTCGAGGCCATGATTAGAGAGGTGAAAGGTACTCGTGAAGCTGTTGGCGTCTGCGATGTTTCGACCTTGGGAAAAATCGATATACAAGGAGAGGATGCGGCAATCTTCTTGGACCGCATATATACTGGTACATTTTCAACCCTACCCATAGGCAGAGTACGTTACGGCTTAATGCTAAGAGAAGATGGCTTCGTCTTCGATGATGGTACAACCGCACGTCTGGGCGAAAACCATTTTCTGATGACTACGACCACAGCAGGCGCTTCAAAAGTAATGGCTCACCTTGAATTTTGTCACCAAGTATTATGGCCAGAATTAAATGTGGCTTTCACTTCTGTTACTGAACAATGGGCTCAATATTCGATTGCTGGTCCGAATGCCCGCCATGTTCTCGAAAAACTGGTTGATCCGGAAATCGATATTTCAAATGATGCTTTCCCGTATATGGCCTGCAAATCAATATCGATCTGCGGCGGAATTAAAGCGAGACTATTTCGGATCTCGTTTTCTGGTGAACTAGCCTACGAAATCGGTGTTCCTAATCGATACGGCGACGCACTTATTCGTGCCTTAATGAAAGTAGGCAAGGAATTTGGAATAATTCCCTATGGCCTGGAAGCCTTAAGCACCATGCGAATTGAAAAAGGGCATGTTGCTGGTGGGGAATTGAATGGACAAACGACCCCTCTTGATTTGGGCCTCATCAAAATGGTTTCGCAAAAAAAGGACTGTATAGGTAAAAAAATGTCCGAAAGACCAGCATTTTTAGAGCCCGACCGGCCTGTATTAGTTGGCTTTAAGCCCAAGAATAGAAAAACCAAACTGACAGGTGGCGCACATTTTCTTAATATTGGCGCAAAACCATCACTAGATGATGATCAGGGCCATGTGACCTCAACCGCATACTCGCCATCCTTGAATAGTTGGATAGGATTAGGGCTATTAAAAAATGGAAAAAATCGTATGGGAGATACCATTCGGTCCGTTGATTTTATGCGAAAAACGGATGAATTGGTCGAAATATGCGATCCAATATTTTTAGATCCGAATGGGGAGCGGTTGCGTGGATAATTTAATACTGAGCCCCAAATCGCCCCTTGAGCCTTATTTAGTACCGGGCCGGTACGGCGTACAATCCACAGAGGCAGGTGTAAGTCTAAAAGAAATGCGGGACTTCGGTCTTGTAAGTTTGACCGTTTTTAAAGGTCATTATGAGGATTTATCCAATTCTATATTTAATGAGTTCGGGATTAAGCTCCTCTTAAATAGTGAAATTTCGCGTTCTGAAAAAATATGCTTTATGAATATTGCTCCAGGGCAATGGTTGGCATACTCGGAAGCCTTTACTGCCTTAGATATGATAGCTAAACTTGAGTATGCAGTTGGAAAATTAGCGTCAATTGTAGATTTATCAGACGCAAGAGCAATTATTGAACTTTCCGGCCCCAATGTTCATGACGCATTGGCGAAAGGCGTGTCGATTGACCTAGATGAAAGCACATTCTCAACAAAACATGTTTTTTGTACATTTGCAGGTCAACTTTCCATTACTTTTTGGCAAAGCGATGATGGCTTAAGAGTTAATGTTGCTGTTTTTAGGGCATTTGGGGACTCCTTGTTAAAGTGGCTAATTGCGTCCGCGTCAGAATTCGGCTGCGACGTGAAAATTTAGATTTTATACTTGCTACTTGGCTAATTTATACAAAAATTCCAAAATTTTCTTTATTCTATCCAGTAATAGTCATTTTAGATCTATTTTAATCAAAAATTTGTCTAATCGACAATATTTGCCATTTATAAAAATTTGTGGATAATTCCCTTACGTCAATTTATTGGCCATAGTTCTGGCTTGTTAAAATTACGAGCAGTTTTCCAAAATGCGGGAAAAGGACGCAAATTATGTATATTAAAAGATTAAATACAGACTTAGAAGAAGATGCGCTCTTAACGATGATCGACCGTGTCGATACTATTAAGAAAAACAACGAAATTCATAAAGCGCTCATTGAAATGAAGGATAGATACTCACTAAGAAATGCTGCTTATATGGGATATAATATGGGTTCGCTAACACAGGCAGAACCCTATGCTTCCGTAACGTATAGCGAAGAATGGGTAAATCAATATCGCCAAAAATCTTATCTAGATATTGATCCTGTATTACGAGCCGTACAGAAATCAATACTTCCAATTGACTGGCAATCCTTTGATATAAGCAATCCAAAAGTACGCCGATTTTTCAACGAGGCAAAAGACGCTGGCGTTGGTAGAAATGGTATTTCAATCCCAGTAAGGGGAAGAAATAGAGATTCAGGTATTTTTAGCATTACGACGAATGCAAAAGATGCTGATTGGGTTCAATTTAAGCGCCAATATATGAGAGATTTTCAAGTACTTGCCGTCCATTTCCATCAGTCAGTCTTAATAGCAAACAACGTAATTCAACCTGTATTTAAATTATCCACCAGGGAGGTAGAAGTATTGTACTGGACGGCTTGCGGAAAAACGGGGGAAGAAGCGGCTTTAATTTTAGGAATATCTAAACGTGGGGTTAGATTTCATGTTTGCAATATTATGCATAAATTAAATTGTACGAATGTTACACATGCTGTCGCAAAGGCACTATATTTTAATTTAATAAAACCTCCAAAGTAGACTGATTCGATACTAAATAAAGCCGTCATTTGTGACGGATATCTTTAGGTAAATTATAAATTATTTTTTAATCCTGGTTCTTCACAGGAGGTAGAAATGATTTTCCTAGTCAACGGCTCAGAAAAAGAACAGTATTCCTATTATATCAACACAATGCATAGAATAAGAGCGGAGGTCTTTCACGAACGTTTACAGTGGGAGGTCAATGTCAAAAATGGCCTAGAAATAGACAGATTTGATGAATTTAACCCTTTATATCTATTATCCATTGATGAAGAAACTGACCGAATAAGAGGTTCAGCACGGCTATTGCCAACAACCGGCCCCAACATGCTGCGCGATGTATTTCCTACCTTATTACCTGATAATGAAGTCGTCGAAAGCGCATTAATCTGGGAAAGCTCTCGATTTTCAATGGAGCCAGGTGCCGAGACGCCATTGCCCGGGCAACTTGTAAGTCAAGTAACGGCCGAATTAATTGCAGGAATTTGTGAAGTTGGATTGATCGCAGGACTAACAGACGTTGTTTCTGTATTCGACGCACGAATGGTACGCATTATGCGAGCTTCTGGTAGTCCGGCTACAATTATTGGTAAACCTCATAGAATTGGCGCCTTCATGACTTATGCGGGACTTTTTGAGGTAAGCGAAGCTGCCTTGGCCAATATTCGCAGTGCAACGGGATTAGAAGGCTCGGTACTGGAACGGCAAAGCGTAACGCGTTGCCTGGCGGCATAATATAAATTGATTAACGAGATGCAGGGCGATTATTTTGTTGCCCTGCATCAATGCTCGGACATCATTTCATAGACAAGCCTCTTATACGGCCTTATGTTTCTCGCAGATATCTTTGAAGTGTCCATTATATCACAAAGAAGGCAAGCGCTTAGATCGTGCCCGAGTTACTTTCGCCAGCAGAGGTTTCAGCGCTGCTTCTCAGTATAAAAATTGCCATAACGGCGGCAGTGGCTGAGCTACCCCTTGCAGTATTTTTAGCATTTATTTTAGCTCGGGTTAGATTTTTTGGTAATAGTTTCATAAATATTTTGATTCATCTGCCACTTATCTTGCCCCCAGTCGTTACTGGCTATTTTCTGCTCATATTATTTGGTAATAATGGGCCGATCGGTTTAATACTGGCGCAGTATTTCGGCATTATTTTGGCGTTTCGTTGGACGGGGGCGGCCCTCGCATCCGCCGTAATGGCGCTTCCCCTAATGGTTCGAGCAATCAGGTTATCTATAGAAGCCGTCGACCCCACAATTGAGAATGCAGCAAGAACCTTGGGCGCGAATAGAATTAATGTCTTTTTTTCGATTACACTTCCGCTTTCTTATCCAGGAATAATCGCAGGGTTTATTTTAGGATTTGCTAAAGCGCTAGGCGAATTTGGGGCTACAATTACTTTCGTCTCAAATATTCCTGGTGAAACCCAAACACTTTCCGCTGCAATCTATACCTACACGCAAAGCCCCGGGGGCGACGTTCCGGCCTTACGGCTTGCTGCGCTTTCTGTAATCGTATCCATTGCCGCACTTGGATTTACGGAATTATTGGCGAGACATACCCGGAAAGCTTGAATTCGACAATTTTATGATTGGTTTATGCTGACTCAAATTAGAATGACTTTAAAATAACAGATGAAGGTGTCGTAGCTCTAATTAACTGGCTGGTCTTTAGCCGAACAGTTAATGTCGTCATTTGAGCGTAAAAATATGAATTTGAGTGACATAAAGTCAGAAATACCGACTGGGAATAAGGGACTGGTGAATGGAAATCACATACGATTATGTCATCGTTGGAGCGGGTTCAGCAGGTTGCGTTCTTGCTAACCGTCTAAGTGAATCCGGCAAATTCACGGTTTTACTTATTGAGGCAGGTGGCAGTGACGCTCGGTTCTGGATTAAAACACCAATTGGCTATGGCATTACATTCTTCGATAAAAAGGTTAATTGGCGCTTCAATTCGTTACCAGATAAAGGATTACTCGATCGAACGCTATATGTTCCCCGTGGCAAGGTCATTGGCGGCTCTAGCTCCATCAATGCGATGGTGTATGCACGGGGTGCCAAGAGCGATTTTGACGACTGGGAAGCCGCCGGAAACCCAGGCTGGGGATGGGACCAAGTAAAGCCAGCATTTGAAGCGATTGAGCGCAGAATTACAAAGGACGGCACCGTTATTGGGTCAGGCGCTCTCACAGTCTCGGATCGGCAAAAAGATTATCATCCCCTAAAGCGATTTTTTATAAAAGCCGTAAAGCAACTTCAATTGGCTTATTCAGATGACGGCGTGGCCCAAGGTGAGGAAGGACTTGGACCTTATTTAATTAATACGCGTAATGGCTTACGTTGCTCATCGGCTGATGCATTTCTTCAACCAGCGCTAAAGCGCAAGAATTTGCGCGTTGAAAAACATGCCCAGGCAACGAAAATATTATTTGATGGTGATCGCGCAATTGGCGTTAAATACAGCCAAAACAACACAATTCATACGGCGAAGGTGAAGAAAGAAGTCATTCTTTCTGCTGGCGCTATTCAGTCGCCGCAATTGTTGCAGGTCTCGGGAGTTGGTCCGATAGACTTATTAAAGCAACACGGCATCAGTATTGTTAAAGCCAATGAAAATGTTGGAGCCAATCTCCAAGACCATTTGGGCATTAATTACTATTACCGCGCAACTGAACCGACTTTAAATGCTCAGCTCGGCACTCGTATGGGGCAATTAATAGCGGGCATAAAATTTTTATTTACGCGAAAAGGCCCTTTAACGTTAAGCGTTAATCAAATGGGCGGCATTATTCGCTCATCGAAAGAATTAAGTCGACCTGACCTTCAAATTTATTTTAATCCGCTTAGTTATTCGACCGAAGTAGCGGGAAAGCGAAGATTAACCAAGCCAGATCCGTGGCCTGGATTTATCTTAAGCTTCAATTCATGCAGACCAACAAGTACAGGCTCGGTTAAAATCAATTCATCTGATCCTTTTGCTATGCCTGATATAGATTTCAATTACCTTTCGACCAATCAAGACCGGGAAGATGTTATCGCTGGGGCGCGGTTTATTGGTAAGCTTCAGAATAGCCCGGCTATGCAAGAATTGATTAAGTCCGAGCCTGTATTCGACCCTTCTACGGCGAGTGATGAGGCGATTATTTCTGATTTCCGGAAACGGGCGGGATCGGTTTATCA
>DAIOVR010000007.1:35378-38435 GCA_036758905.1 Beijerinckiaceae bacterium
ATGACAGGTTTGGATACTGCATTGTGGGACCTCAAAGGTAAACGCGAAGAAAAACCCGTAGTATCCTTGATCGGTGGCAAGCCTGGAAAACTACGCGCCTATGCCTCTTCCATGAAGCGCGACATTACGCCAGAGGATGAAGCGAAGCGCTTCCTAAGCCTCAGAGATGATTACGGTTTTGACGCCTTTAAATGGCGTGTCGGACGCGAATGCGGGCGTGATCAGGACGAATGGCCGGGGCGTACGGATGCTGTGGTGCCGATTGTCAGCAAAGCATTGGGCGATGGTGTAGCTAAATTGGTGGATGGTAATTCTTGCTATTCGCCTAAAAAAGCTATCGAAGTTGGCAAATTACTGATCGATAATGGTATTAGTCATTTCGAAGAGCCCTGCCCTTACTGGGAATATGAGCAGACGCGCGAAGTCACCGAGGCGCTGTCGATCGACGTGACAGGGGGTGAACAGGACTGCGAGTATTCAACCTTTAAGCTCATGATGGATATGCATGCGGTTGATATTGTTCAGCCCGATATCATGTATATCGGCGGTTTAACGCGGACGCTCAAGATTTGCGATATGGCCGATAAAGCAGGTTACAAGATTACACCGCATGCCGCGAACTTATCTCTTGTAACGATGTGTACGATGCACTTGCTTGGCGCTATTCCTAACGCCGGAAAATACCTCGAATTTTCGATCGAGGGCCTTGATTACTATCCGTGGCAGGACAAACTCTTTTTAGGAAATCCATATAAAATTGAAAACGGAATGGCCACGATACCCGATGCGCCGGGGTGGGGTGTTGAGATCAACCCGGAATGGCTCGAAAAGGCCAGCTATACTGTCTCAAGTATAGATTAAGTATAACTGGCCTTATTACAGGTGAATAAGGCCAGTGGTTCGAGTGAATAAGGCCAGTGCCTTCGATAATCAAAACGGCACTTTCGATAAGATTAGCCTAATACATATTGCCGCGTGGCTTCTGGGTCGTCCTTTGTGACATCAAGCAGGGCCAATTCTTGCCACACGGCATCCGGAATTGAAGTATTCGCCCACTCGATTGTTTCACGCACCCGCTCTGCTTTAGAGACGCCGCAAATGGTTGCCGAGATCCTCGGATCGCGCATCGAATATTGAAGCGCGACGGGACCTGTTGCCACACCATGCTTGGCGCAAATCTCTTCGACTTTACGAACAGGGTTCAGCATCGCATCATTTGCAATTTGATAGGCATAGCGTTGATAGTTTGCCGTGCCTTTCGCGAAGACGCCACCCGCATAGGGAGCAGCGTTCAGCACCGCAATGCCCTTTGAGTGGGCATAATCCATCATGGCTGCTGCGTTGTGATTAACAGGTGTAAAGCGATTATGCGTGATGAGCGCATCAAACGGAAACTCTTTCAAGATCGGTAACATGATGTCGACATTACCGGCCGCAAGGCCAACGGCTTTGGCTAAGCCTTGCTCTTTCATCTTGAACAATTCGTCAATCGCTCCACCCTTCGCAGTAATTTCCGAGAGCGAATTGGCGTGTTCCGGATCATGCAAATGCAAGAGCTGAATCTGATCGACACCGAGTGCCTTCAAACTCTCCTCAAGCGAGCGACGTGCACGCGAGGCATCAAAAGCATTGGTTTTGAAATCGCGATCGAGCTTCGTCGAAATCACAAAGTCTTTGGGTAAGCCACCACGCTCGCGGATCACATGGCCAATACGCTCTTCGCTTCGACCTGTGCCGTAATTGCGTGACGAGTCGAGAAAATTGACAGAGCTATCAAAGATGGCGCGAACCGTATCATAGGCGCGTTCTTCACTCACCGAATAGCCATAGGTCTCAGGCATATCGCCAATGCCCGATGTTCCGAAACAAATCGGCGACACAGACAATCCTGTTTTACCGAGAGAGATACGCTTATCGGGTGAAAAGGCCATGATTGGAGCTCCCTAAATTTTGTTGTCGTCATTTTTATCATTTAAAAAAGGGCGGGATTGCTCCCGCCCTTCTGAACCCTAGCCTTCGGCGATATTAGCCGCCGATGCAGGTGTCGGCCGTCTTAGGTGTGCAGACGTCGAGACCCGTGTAGGTTGGATCCGCAGGCATACCCTTGCCGTCCTTCATGTCCTTCAGGATGTACATGGCCTTGTAGCCCATTTCGAATGGACGCTGGCCAACCTGACCTGCCGAAAGACCCTTTTTCATCAAGTCGATCTGAACAGGGAGCGTATCGGCAACGACGAGGGCGAGCGAGCCATCGGCGATCTTGCCCTTATACTTCTCGGCAACCTTCGTGTACGCATCTGGGAGGAACTGTGGGAAGCCGCCCGTTGGCGTGAAAGCGTCGAGGTTTGGCATCTTGCCGAGGATGTCTTCCATCTGCTGGTTAGCACGAGCGAAATCATCATCGGTGTAGAGTGGGCAACCTTCAGCTTCCTTCCAGCCGCCTTGGCCGGTCAGACGCTCGCCAGGAGCCGCTGCACTTGCCTTGCCAGCAAGCGTGTCGCGGATACCCTGCATACGCTCGTTGTGGTTCGAAGCAGCTGCGCCACCGGACTGAATGCAGATCGTGCCGCCCTTTGGCTTGATTTCCATGACGCGCTTAGCAATGTTCACGCCGATTTCGTAGTTGTGCGTGCCAACATAAGCTGCGCGGAGGCCCTTATCCTTTTCAAGAATGTCGGCATCCCATGTGATGACTGGAATGTTCTTGGCCTTTGCGCCCTGAAGTGCGTTTGCAATCGCTGCAGCGTTAGCAGCCGAAACAGCAATGCCGTCAACGCCCTTCGTGATCAAGTCAGCAACGATCTGTGCTTCTTCATCACCGCCACCATGTTCGCCTGGTCCGATGTAAAGGCACTTCACGGCGCCATTGAGTTCCTTCTCGGCCTTTTTGCAGCCTGCGAGGCCTTGGTCGAAGAATGGGTTGTTCATGTTCTTAGGAACAAGAGCGAAGGTATAGGTCTTGCCATCAGCAGAAGCGCCGGAAACGCCTGCCATGAGAGCGCCAGCCACAACGGCTGAGCTTACGAGATACTTCATCATTGGTCTTCCTCCAGTTTG
>DAIOVR010000008.1:0-19323 GCA_036758905.1 Beijerinckiaceae bacterium
ATCTAAAATTGTGAAATCGGATTTGAGGCCGACGAGTTCGGCATGGCGGCGTAAAATCTTGGTGCCGATGGCGTGGAACGTGCCGAGCCATGGCATGCCTTCGGCCACTTGGCCAAGCAGATGCCCGATCCGCTCTTTCATCTCGCGCGAGGCTTTGTTGGTAAAGGTCACGGCCAAGATTTGCGAAGGGTAGGCGGAACCCGTGGCAATGATATGCGCAATGCGGGTGGTGAGCACGCGTGTTTTACCCGTGCCTGCGCCCGCCAGCACCAGCACGGGACCGTCAATGACCTCCACCGCGCGGCGCTGCTCGGGGTTTAGCCCATCGAGATAGGCGGCATTGGAGCGCGCTGCCGATTGCGCACGCGCCGCCAGCCCGCCTGCTTGCGGGGTGTAGGAGAGATCATCGTCCAGATCGAGCGGATTGGCCAAGGCAGGCACATCTCCAATGAGAACATATCGCGAATCAATGGCGAGAATGCCGAAAGGCCGACCGAATGTCGACCTTGCTGCCTTGATAGATGGGGATGAGGAGGGTTGATAACGAGAGCGATCAGAAAACGATCCTGTGAATCGGGTCATCGGTCCTTGCTTCGCTCGTCGCTCGCAAGGACGGACGCTTGTATCACCGCATCCGTTTCCCAAACCATAACCAATCCAGCGAGAACATACCCGGACCCTTGGTGATGATAACGAGGAAACAAATCGCCCAGGTGCCGTGTGTGGCCCAAGCATCCGGATAGACGAAGATTTCGATCACCAGCGTCATGCCTAACAGGGCCAACGCTGAAAACCGGCTCGCGAGACCTATGATGAGGAGCGCGGAGAAGAGATGTTCACTGATCGCGGCCAGCACAGCTGCCACTGTCGGGTCGATGAGGGGCAAATGGTATTCGTCGCGGAAGAGGTCGACGGTGCCTTCGGCCAGATGAAAGCCAGAGACTTTGGTTTGGCCTGACATCCAGAACACGCCGCCAATCGAGACGCGGGCCAAAAGTGCGATGAGCGAATGCGGGATTTTTTCGAAGAGGCCGAACAGGGTGTTGATGCGCTTGGTGGCTTGGGTGATAGCGGAAGTCATTGCGGGCTCCTGTTTAGGGTAAGCATTGTGACAAGACCATCTGCGATAAGCAGATGAAGATGGGCGGTCAGATCGAAGGTGGAATCGATAGCTGAGGCTTTGTCGGCAGCTTCGCCAAGCGTTTGGTCTGATTGAAGGGCGGTAAGAAAAGTACCGCCTGCTGGGCTGATGGATTTCACTGAAACCGAATAATTCGAGCGTTGGATGAGGGCGGTCTCGGCCGGGTAATCGTCAAGAAGTGCGGGTTCCGCCAGTCCACGGTTCATCTGCCAAAGGGTTGCGACTGGAAAGCGCGAGGCGACCAGATTTAGCGCGGGGTGAAGAGTGAAACGGAGCTGGGCTAAGTCGTCTGGCGCGATTGGAGCGAAGGCTTCGGGACCGACAGGGGTGCTATCTGCGGCGTGATAGCTTTGGGTGATCGCGCACTCAACGCGAGCCAGATCGGCTATCCATGGGAAATCGGCCAGAGGCGGGAAGGTTTCTATAAAGTGTGGGAAGCTATCGCCATATTCCATCATCAAAGGCGATTTCGGGGCGTTGGTGCCTGCGTAATCGCGCGCCATTGCCTCGAAAAATTCGGTGCCAACAGCGCTTTCTACCGCGGGAAAGCGCGCCTTCAATGCTTCCACGAAGCTGACAAACACATTGTTGCGATAGACCGCAAAACGTTTTGAAGGGTTCGGCGGCATGGGGTCCAAAAGACCGCGTACGAAGCGGTTTTGAAAAAGATGCTGCATGGTGTTCACGCGGCGTGCTGGGCGCGGGCTGGCTCAAGGATCGAGAAAGCCCGCTCTGTCTCTTGACGTAACAAAGGCCAAGCAGGAACGTCGTTGTCCCATTCGATAAGCGTGGCAATTGGACCGGTCTTGGCGATTGTTTCAGCATAAAGTGACCAGACCGGATCGGCGGTGGGTGAGCCGTGAGCGTCGATCAGCAACATCCTGCCATCCTCATCGGCATCCTCCGTGTGTCCGCCGAGATGTATTTCGCCGATATATTGAAGCGGGAATTGATCAAGATAGGCGCGCGGGTCGAGCGCATGGTTAGTTGAAGAGACGAAGACATTGTTGATGTCGAGCAACAGGCCGCAACCAGTGCGTTCAGCTATTGCCAATAAAAATTCGGCTTCCGGAATCGTGCTCTCTGCAAAGCTAATATAAGTCGAAGGGTTTTCGAGCAGCATTTGTCTGTTGAGTGTCGATTGGACTTCATCGATGTGGTTGATGATGTGGCGAAGTGTTCCTTCTGTGTAAGGCAGTGGCAGTAAATCATTGAGATAGGTACCGTCATGCGTCGACCAAGCGAGGTGCTCGGAAAAGCTTTCTGGCTCATAGCGGTCGCAGAGCATTTTGAGGCGCTTCAAATGTTCGCGATCGAGCGGGCCAGAGCCGCCAATTGACAGGCCAACGCCGTGGATGGACAGGGCGTAATCAGCCCGTAGACGCGTTAACATGGCGTGCGGCAAGCCACCTGCACCCATATAGTTTTCGGCGTGTATTTCGATGAAGCCCAGGGGCCCGGAGGCCTCGGTAATTCCCTCAAAATGTTGGGGCTTAAATCCGACTCCTACGCAGTCAGGAAGATGACAGGCGATCATGGGGTGAGGTTCCTTAGGCTTTGTGAAAGGGGCGCGCAGGTTAATCCGCGCGCCCGAAATATTGGGTGAAAGCGTGAATTTACGCCTTGATTTCCGTGAGTGAGCCATGGCCCTTTGGTGTTGTGATGCTGGTGCAGGTTCCTGCTGGTACCAAGCGCCAAGCATTACCTTGATAATCGGTCTTTGACGTGCCAGCGCAGGTTGTACCAGCACCTGCGGCACAATTGTTTTCGCCTTTTAGAGAAATGCCGAAGCATTTTTCGGATCCCGCCTTCATGGTTTCAATTTTTTCTCCAGGCTTGGCCGAAAACTTCATGTCATCGGCAGAGGCTGGAATGGCGAATGCGCCAAGAGCCGAGGCTAGGGAAGCGGCGAGGACGAGAGATGAAGTGCGTGTCATGTGAAATCTCCTAAAGGGTTGATGGGGGTCGTTCTTGGCCCCGTATCAAACCTTTCGCAAAGGCTTGTGAATATGTTACGTAACGGAATAAATTTATTTTTTTTCGTGATTCTGTAACACTTCCTTTGCTCGGACGAAGACATTTAACCAATGAAAGCGATTGATGAGCAGGCTGATGCCTTGGGCAAGCTTCTTCAACGGGCGAATGCAGGCGATGCTGCTTGCTACCGTCTTTTTTTAGAAAAACTTGCCCCTCTTGTTCGTACTCTGGCGCGTCGCGGGATTGGATTCATCGGCACGCCTTTAGCCGATTTAGAAGATGCCGTGCAGGAGACCTTGTTGGCCGTACATTTAAAACGTCATACGTGGCTCGAGGATCAACCGATTGGTCCATGGATTGGCGCCATTACGCGCTATAAACTTATCGATCTGGCGCGAAAATATGGGCGTCGGAAGGAAATTGAACTCGATGAAACGTTTGAGTTGGCAGCACCTGAACCGGAGGAACCATTGCTTCCCGAGCGGGAGATGACCCGCCTATTGGATAGTTTAAACGAAACACAGCGCACCATCGTGCGGTCGATTTCGATCAATGGCGTCTCGATCCGCGAGGTCGCAGGGACGATGAAGATGACGGAAGGGGCCGTGCGCGTCGCGTTGCATCGTGGGTTGAAAGCCTTGGCTGAGGCATACCGGAGATTGGAACCATGAAAACCGGTGATTTTATTAATGCGCTTGTCGAGGACCAAGGGGCTAAAGAATCTCCTTTTGGACCAAAGCTTGGTGCGCAGATGGCGGCTGCCTTGGCCGTGTCGCTGGTCATCTTTTTTGTGTTTCTGGGCATCCGCGCTGATTTTAAAAGCGCGATTACGGACCCCCATGTCGTTTTCAAATTTGTCTTTGCGGCGTCCTTAGGCGGTTCGCTTTTGCCCTTGGTGGTTTATGCATTGCGGCCAGAATTTCACCTCGTGCCATTTTTGCGTTGGCTTGCGTTGCCGATACTTGTGCTTGGCGGTGGGGTGGCGTTTCAACTGCTGACAAGCCCGTCCGAGCATTGGCTTTCGGGAATGGTGGGGCGCTTTCCGGTAGCGTGTTTGGTCAATATTCCGGTGCTTTCGATCGGACCGTTGGTGGTTCTTTTGATGCTACTACGTAGCGGAGCACCGACTGAGCCCGTGCTATCGGGTGCCCTCGCTGGAGCAGTGTCGGCAGGGATCGCCGCGTTTATCTATGCGCTGCATTGCCCCGATGATAGCGCCCTGTTTGTGGCGTTGTGGTATTCGCTAGCCATCGGGCTTGTTACGGTGGTTGGTGGGATGTTGGGGCGTTATTGGCTTAGGTGGTAGAGGCCGATTAGGCCGCCCTTTGTTGTAGAGGGCGATAAAACGCTTCCGAGACATTGCTTAAAAACTGTTTGGCAGCGTTTTCATGCGAATAGCCGAGTGAGAACTGTCGACTGGTTTCGCGGGAAATCTCCAAGGCAGCAAGCGTTGCGGCGCGCAAATCGTGGTTCATGACGCCTGCGCCTGCTTGCACCAATTCGGGAATAAGCCCATCAACCGGGAAGGCTGCTACCGGTGTGCCCGAGGCGAGCGCTTCGAGCATCACGAGGCCAAAGGTTTCGGTTTTGCTGGGGAAGACAAAAACATCAGCCGAGGCATAAAGCCGTGCTAGGTCGGCACCGAAGCGGGCGCCTAAGAAATGCGCGTCGGGATATTTGGCTTGCAGCATCGCGCGGTCTGGACCATCGCCGACGATGAGTTTCGAGCCGGGGAGATTGAGGGATAAAAATGCTTCCAGGTTTTTCTCAACCGCCACACGGGCGACACACAGAAAGATCGGGCCGGGAAGATCCATCGGCATGCGGGCTTGTGGGTTAAACAATTCCGCATCGACGCCGCGTGACCAAATAAGGCAGCGGTTGAAGCCTTGTTCCTGCAATTCTGTACGAAGCGAAGGTGTTGCCACCATGGTGGCGACGCCTGCATTGTGGAAATACCGCATCACGCCATAGGTGACCGATTCCGGCACGGGATAGCGCGCCGAAATATATTGCGGATAGCGCGTGTGATAACAGGTTGTGAATGGGCGGCCGACTTTGATGGCCCAGTGACGCGCGAGCCAACCCAGCGGACCTTCGGTTGAAATGTGGAGCGCATCGGGATTATGCGCTTCAATCGCATCAGCCACGGCTTGTGGAGTTGCGAGTGCCAATTGAATTTCCGGATAGCCTGGAAGTGGTGCGGTCGGATAATTTTGTGGGGTTAAAAATTGGATCGTGTGTCCGAGGCGTTCTGCATCATACGCCAAACGGTCAAGCGTTCTAACGACGCCATTCACTTGCGGATGCCATGCATCGGTGACGATCAAGATACGCATGTAAAATCAGGCCGGACTGAGGGTTACGAGTGAGGCGGGATCTGTCGTACGGCTGGTGAGTTCAATGATCTCAAACCGACCGTCGAGATGTTCGACAAGGGCTGTTTGGCTCGTGCGCCAATCACCCGTATTCATAAAATGGGTATTGTCGATGAGACGATGCGCGGCGTGAGGCAAATGGCCACAAATGACGCCGTCGACCCCTAGGGCATTGGCGGCTGTTACAGCGGTTTTGGCATAGGCATCGAGGAAGCGCGCTTCTCGGCTGGAGGATTTTTGATAGGTCTGACCGTGAATAGAAAGCCCGATTTGACGACCGAGAATTTCGGTCCATTTACTGATAAAAACGGCCAAAGAAATAAAGGGCTTTCCAAGGCGAGTGAACAGTCCGACGCTCGGCGCGATCAGATCATAGGCATCGCCATGGACGATCAATAATCTTTTACCCGTCACGCTTTCATGGATGGTGTCAGTGGTCATCGAGATGCCACCAAAAAGGGCATCACCGTAATGCCGCATAAAGCCGTCGCGGTCGCCGGGGAGGTAGAGTACTTTGGTGCCGCGACGTCCGGCGCGCAGCAATTTTTGGATCACGTCATTGTGCGATTGCGGCCAATGCCAGCTTTTCTTCCACTCGCGATAGCCGATCATATCGCCGACGAGATAGATGTTTTCCGGCTCATATCGCCTTAGAATTTCAAGAAATTGGTCGGAGCCCGACCGCTTTGTGCCAAGGTTCAGGCCAGCAACAAAAAGGGCTTTTACAGGCAGACCTGCGGTATCAAGCATGGCAACGTTCCGGATTTTCCGACGCTAAAAACCGGATTCGTATTGCGGTTTGATGACGGTCTTGGGCCTAAGGGCCAAATCAATGAAGGCCGACCTTGCCTTTGCCCGCATTGGAGGGGATTTCGATGGTGCTGCCTAAATGCTCCGGTCGGGGCAGGGCTTTATGGGCCGATTGCATAACGGCAATCGCATCTAAAATATCAGGTGGGAAGGGCGATACTTTGCGCTCGGCCTTGTCGATATGGAGCGCCATCAATTCGGAGGTGGCCGCCAGCCAGCCCTCCGATGCGTGTCGCATTTCAAGGTAGAGATGCATCCGCTTTACGTCATAATCGATCAGTTGAACCGTTATTCGTATTGGCGTTTCGAGCTTAACCTCACGTCTGTAGCGCAGATGTGCCTCACCAATAAAAACGGTACCGGGCCCATCAGTATAATAATCGTGGGTAAGAGCCAGAAGCTCGAAAGCCTGATCTAGCGCGCGGTCAAACAATACGTTGAAATATGCCATGTTCAAATGTCCATTGGCATCAATCCAGCCGGGTTCAACCCGCATCAGAGACGATACAAAGGGCACGAAAAAAAGCGGATTTAGCTTACGTTTGGCGGTCATTCATCAGTTCGCGTGTTGACATGACACGCTACCAAAGTCCGCAGCACAATGGCAAGTGGTACCTAAGTACATTCAAATCGTCTATTTTCACTGTTCTCCGCGATACGACGTTTGTAGCTGATCATCTGACAGCCGGGACAAGGACCAAACGAAATATCTTGTGCGGCATGCCCTGTTAAGGCGAGCAATGTTTTAGATAGACCTTCAACTTGACCAATGGTGCCATCCGCGCGGTAAACCGTTTTTCCCTCTTTGATGGTCTCAACAACCTTAATATCCTTGATCGACGTCCTTTCGACTTTGAGGGGGTTTCTATCGAGGATCACAAGATCGGCGAGTTTACCTCTTTCGAGTGTGCCTTTGGTGTTTTCTTCCTTGATTTGATAGGCTGCAAAATGGGTGACGCCAAGCAGGGCGTCATAGGGTGATAGCCGTTCTTGCGGGCCGACCACCGATCCGCTGGCCGTTATTCGGTTCACGGAGGCGTCGACTAGTGGCAGGATGACCGGGCGTGGCGTTATTGGTGCGTCGTGGGAGAGCGTGAACCGCATCCCTTTCTTGACCACCGTATGCGCGGCCATGGATTGAGCCGCCCGCTCAGGACCCCATAGCTTGACTACATTGTCGCCCGCGCCCGGAAGAGCGGTAGATAAATAACTCGGAATAGCCCCGACTGCCCGCATGCGCTCGATCTGATCAGGGCGCATATAGGACGCATGAACGAAAACCGGACGGTGATCATACATACCGTGCTTTTTGATTGCTGCTTCGATCGCGTTGAGCGCTTGTTCGGCTGCGGCATCGCCGTTCATATGCATGTTGATTTGCATCGATGTTGTCCAAAACTTGTCAAAGAAGTCTTGAAGAATTTGATCCGAGATTTGGCGATAAGCGACATAATCGGCGGGCTGACCGGTTGGCGGATTCGCATAGGGCTTGGTCATCCAAGCTGTCGGGATCGAGCCATCGAGCCAGAATTTAATTCCGCCCAATCGCACACGATTGATGTAGCGCTTATCCATATCTGGGCGTGCGGCCAAAAGTTTACCCGCATTATCGGTAACGGTTTTATCATACGACCGATTTACGCCGTAAGCGGCGTCTATAACATCTGCTGTTGCGCTTTCTTTCGCGAAGACAACGAGGTCAATTGGAAGTAGATTTTTATTAATGCCGTTTTTAACAATATCAATATCATCGGGGCTTAAACCAAGGCCGCATTCCATTGCCGTAGTTTGACCATAGGCGGCCCATAGGGCGGCACCTTCGGTTATGACGCGGTCAGCCAACGCCCCTGTAAATTGGGGTCTAAGCGGACGTACTTGAACCAGAAGGGCAGTCTCTTCCATCGGTCCTAAAGGCTCTCTCGTATCTGGTTTACGTAGAAACACACCTCCCTCGGGATCCGGTGTATCCGCTGAAACTTTTGCCAACTTCATCAAGAATGAATTCATTGAGCCTTGATGGCCTGAACTGTCCATCACAAGCACGGGGCGATCGGTTGCAATCTTGTCTAACTCTTCAGCTGTGGGATGGCGTTTTTCGGAAAGCGCCGGGATTGTATAGCCGAAGCCGACAATCCAACCGTCGGCTGGTACTTTTGCTGCTTGGGCTTTCATGCGCGTCACAATATCTGCGACATGTTTAGATCCGAACAAGTCGCTATCAACCAGGTTTTTTCCGAAAACAACCATGTGGCCATGGGTATCGATAAAGCCTGGTAATAGTGTTTTTCCGCCCAAATGGATGATTTCAGTATTTGCGCTCTTGAGCTTAAGGGCCTCGGCCTCTGACCCTGTATAGGCTATAATACCGTCGCTGATCGCAAGCGCTTGAACATAACGGGGCGTTTTGCCCTTCATGGTTAGGATGTCACCACCAACATAAATTTTATCGGCGAAGCCTTTTATTTTGGCTTTTGCATAAACGGCGGTGCCTATACTCGAGGCCGCAAGGGCGGCACCTGCTGATAAGATCTGGCGGCGGGTCGGGCTGATGGCTCCTAGTTTCTTATTCATCTTAACCTCCTCCAAATCTTACGTTACGTAAGAAATATAGGACGGACGGTATGATTACAAGTCATGAAAAGATCAAGGGTTATGATTGATTTTATTTTAAAAAAGTGGAACTGCATTCTTATTATGGCGATGGAGGCAATTGGCTGCACAACAGTGCGATGCTTTGGGCTGCAACCCAAATAATTTGGCTTGCCCGTTATTTATGTTGGTATTCTAAGGTCGTTAATCAGACTGGATCATGGTATTGGTTTCATGGATTTTATTCATTTCTATCAAAATGCAGGATGAGTATGAAAATCATCGCGTGATTGTCGCTTAGTCGGTATTCTTGGGGTAACAAATAAAATACGTCTTTATACGGTTTTGGAACTGATTTACGAGTTTTCTGTGCGCGAATTTTTAACTGGCTTGGCAATTTTGGTTATCGGCGTGCTCTTTGCGGCGCTGATTGCTCCTTTTGTTGTCGATTTTAATAGCCAGCGCTCCTTCATCGAAAACACATTGACGGAAGCCGTTGGCTTTCCAGTAACCATTGGGGGCCAGATCGATATTCGAATTTTACCGTTTCCGGTGCTTCACCTTGAAAAAATTGCCATTGGGGCGCCGGATGGCGGCATGGCAGTAAAGGCCGAGCGGGTAAGCCTTGATATCGCCACCATGCCGCTTTTGAAGGGTGAGGTCCATGTGATGGACGCACTTATCGAGCAGCCTTCGCTCAACGCCGCTTTGGGAACGGATGGGCTAACAAAGGGGGGTAGTCGATCCTCTACTTCTGAACCGAAGGCCGCCTTGGCAGGCGTGCCTATGACGATCGAGAAATTAACGATCAAAGACGGGTCAATGGCTGTTCAGCCGGCGCAGGGTGTTCCGGCGGTTACGCTCACCAAGCTTGATTTAGAGGTGACGGCTGCGTCTTTGATGGGCCCATGGCGCGTTGATGGTTTCGGCGTGTGGAATAATCGACCTGTTGGCTTGCGGTTCTCTACGGGCACCGTGGATGAGGCGGGCTCGCTCCGTATGAAGGGCAGTATGGACCATCCAGGAGGTGGTTTTAAAGCCGATATAGACGGAATGGTCGCGTTAAATCCGCATTTTGGATTTAACGGTAAGCTTGTGGTTGGCGGGGACATGCCGTGGCCCGAGGCCGATCTTTTAACCACGCGGCCATGGTCGGTTTCCACCCAAGCTCATCTGGATGGCAGCAAACTTGAACTCTCCGCCGCCGAGATTAATGCGGGAGGCGATGAGGGCGGGTTTAAGCTCAACGGTTCGGGAGCAGGCATATTGGGTGATGGACGTTCGCTGTCTCTGCTTTTTGATGCGAGGCAGATTGATCTTGATCGTCCGTTACATGTGGATGGGAAACCTAATCCGACGCTTCCCAAGGTTTTATCGGCATGGCGGAATGCTTTGTTGGCCTCGGACGATGATCTACGTCCTTCCATCCCCGTCGATTTGAGCATTGCCATTGATAGTGTGATGGCGGGCGGCGACACGATGCGCGGCTTGAAACTCGAGACGCGACTCGATTCGGGCGGCGTGACGTTGAAGCATGGCGATGTGCAATTACCAGGTAATTCCAAATTATCGGCATCGGGTGAAATTGGTTTATCCGATGGTGGCGCCTTTTATGGCCATGCGAGTTTTACGTCGAAAGAATTGCCGCGTTTTGGTGGATGGGTTGATGGCGAAGCATCAGGCCGTTCGGCGCGGTATGGCGAAGCGCATGAAGTGGGCGGTGAAGCGGATTTGGCATTGTCGTCGACACTTATCGGAGCGAGCAATTTAAAGATTATGCTCGATCAATCTTCGATCACCGGGCTTGTGCGCTATGCGTTACCGGAAATGGGGCAAAGAGGCCGTTTGGATGCGCAATTGGCTTCCGACGGATTTGATCTTGAGCAATTGCCGGAAGCCTCAATTGTCGCGGCGCGGTTTGGTGCGATCGATGCTTCTGTTGTGATTGATGCCCGCAATGTACGTGCGCCTCGTGTGAGGGATGCACATGCCGGGCGGCTGCAAATGAAGGCCACGGCATCGGATGAAGGCCTTGTTATTGATATGCTCGATATCGCCGATATTGGTGGCGCGAATGTCAAAGCAAGCGGGCGCTTAACCTCTGCGGGGGATCGCGTTGAAGCTTTGATTGATGCGAAAGATGTTGGGCCGATTGCGGTTCTGTTTCGAAAAGTATTTCCCGGCCCCGTTGCCAATGCGGTTGCGGATCGGGCGAAACTGCTGGGGCCCGCCAAGTTTAATGTTACGGCGCAACGGGCTTCCGACAAAGCGCGGACGATCCAATTGGCTTTTGATGGCACTGCTGCGGGGAGCGTTCTCTCAGGCACCGGTAATATGACCGTTGATGAGGATGATCTCGCTTTGGTGGGTGATATCAAAGCAAGTTCGGCCGATGCAGGCCTTATGCTTCGGCAAATTGGTATTGCAGTTTTGCCATTACCGCTTGAAGGGGGCGCGCAATTATCCGCGCGTATCGGTGGACATTCGGCGGGTGGATTTCTCCTTGGTCTAAAGGGCGATGTGGCGGGTGCTGCCGTATCAGGCGATTTGAAGCTTGATACAGCTGCATCGCATGTGAATGGCTCGGTTCGTTTCAGCTCGAATGACGCGCTTCCTTTAATGCAGGCGTTGGCATTTCCGACGCCGGACGTATCGAGCCGATTGCCTGTTGCACTCACGGCCCTTGCGGATTGGGGCAATGCTGGCCTTCGCTTGAATGATTTTGATCTACAAGTGAGTGGCCGCCGTTTTTCAGGCGCTGTCACTTATGCAAGCTCTAACGGAAAATTGACGGGTGACGTGGCGGTTGATGCGGTCTCGCTGCCTGCGATAGCTTCACTTGTTGTTGGGCCGATTGGAGCGCCAACCGCTGGCGGTATCTGGCCCGCGACGCGGTTTTCGCCGCCCGGGCCGCCGCCGTTTGATGTGGATGTTACGCTAACGGCCAAGGCATTTGATACAGGGTTTGGACCGATCATGTCCGGTGCCGCTATGAAGCTGCTTTGGCAACCGGATAGCGTAGAAATTCGCGACTTTAAGGGTGACGCGTTGAAGGGGCATGTGCGCGGCAATGTGGCGGTGCGGAGTGCGAGTGGGCTTGGCAGCTATTTGGCGAAGCTGACATGGACCGATGTTTTACTCAGTGAGCTTCTACCGAAATCTGGCGTGACGGGTATGGCCGATTTTGAGTTTGACGCAGGCGGGTCAGGTGAAAGTCTTTCGGCCTTTGCCAATGTGTTGGCGGGCGGCGGCTCGATTAAGGCGAAGAACGTTACATTGCCAGGCTTCGATGTTGCAGCAGTTGGAGCCGTTACCAAAGCGCTTGATGCGGAACGTGATCCACCGGACCCGAAAAAACTCAATGAGTTGATCGCAACAAAATTAATGGCAAAGCCACTTGCGATAGCTGCTTTGCAGGCCCCTATGACGGCATCGGGCGGCGTCGTTCGTTTTGGTCCGATCGAGACGCATGATGGTGGCGCTTTGGTGCAGGGTAGCCTTGCCCTCGATATTCGCTCGTTGCGCGTCGATGGACGTTCGACGCTGCTTTCCGATGATGCGCCTAAGGATTGGGTTGGGCCACCACCGCAAGCATCCGTTGGCCTTAAAGGTTTTGTAGGCGGAACGATGATCCGTGATGTGGATGCCTCCTCGCTTTCAAACATCATCACGACGCGTACGGTTTCGCGTGAACTTGCACGATTAGAAGCCCAAGAAGCTGATTTGCGCGAGCGGAATGCGTTTGCTCGTCACTTGAAGCATGATCGCGAAATGGCGGAACAGGCTAGAAAAGCCGCTGAAGAAGAAAGATTAGCGGAAGAAGCGCGTAAGGCAGAGGCAGCGCGTGCGGCAGAAGAAGCACGTAAAAAAGCGGAAGCCGAAGAAGCTGCAAGAAAGGCTAATGAAGCCTCGGAAACGCAGAAGATTTTGGACGATCTTTCCGGTCAAGCGGCGGCGGAAGATGCAGCCCGTAAGGCAAAAGAAAAAGAAGTGTTAGAGGGCGTTGACCAGTTGATTAAAGGCGGTGTGCCTAATCAACCTTGAATATTTAAGCGCGTTTGATAATCGCGCAAAATGGCAAGCCTTATGGCGGAGGATAGGTTTTGTTCTCCGCGTCCAGCATCGATACGGCTGATTTCGGCATTCACACTGTGTCCATTGGCTTTAGCGAGCGCTTGAAGCGCGTCCCAGAATTCAGGTTCAAGCGAAACGCTGGTGCGATGCCCTGCAATGACGACGGAATGTTTGATGAGCCCCGTCATGATGCGGGTGGTAAATCATCATCGGGGGAAAGACGCGCACCGTCGACAATGCGGGCGATCTGATCTTTGCGGGTTTTTTCGGCCAGTTTTTCGGCTTTGGTTCGACCGAAGGCAGCGCGGTTTTCAGCTGCTTTTTGCTCGTCCTTCTTTTTCTGAAGGGATTTTTTGGCGCGGTTAAAGGGGATAATCTCGGCCATAAATGCTTTGTATTACGGCTTTTTGCGGAAGGCGCTCAGGCTTACAATCTCTGCGCCGCCTTCGCCATCCTTACGGGGCGTTTCGCTGGCCTCGAGAATCCGTTCAAGGAGCTGCGGATCTTCGGCATCGACGTGGAGATCTTCCGGCGTATCATTATCAGCGGATTCAACACCGGCGAGTTCAAATTTGAGGCCAAAATCAACCGACGGGTCCCAAAATCCCGACATGGCATCGAAGGGAACGATCAGCTTTTCGGGAATGCCGCCAAAGGAGAGGCCGACTTCAAGCCCGCTATCCGTGACGGTGAGGTCCCAGAATTGGTGTTGC
Source organism: Beijerinckiaceae bacterium (assembly GCA_036758905.1). GTDB lineage: Bacteria > Pseudomonadota > Alphaproteobacteria > Rhizobiales > Beijerinckiaceae > CAIUPE01. Next base: position 13,683 of record DAIOVR010000008.1, read on the forward strand.
AGGACGATGGTCATTTCTTCCGGATGCCGCTCAAGCAGGCGCGTCGAGATCTGCACACCAGGTGATTTGGTGCGGAAGGAAATGAAAAAATGATGTTCGCCGGGCAGGCCGTGTTGGGACGCGTCAACGAGCACGCGCTTCACAACGCCGCGCAGCGCCTCTTGGACCAGAAGGTCGTATCGGATCATATCTTCTGGCATCTTACGCTATCCCACACCACAAATTAAGTGGAGGCTTCTGTTGCCAGGCGCCTCCGGGCCCCGCCTTACGCTGCTAGGCGCAAGGGCTTTGATTTCGGTACCAGCGCCGCATTACGCAGCGAGAGCCACCGGAGCATAGTTGTCATTGGCAACTATAGAAAAGCCCGATAACGGCGGAACCATACCGGAAGAAAGATCACCCTTTACGCCCTCGTCGATCCTATTTCGCCCCCGCCAAAGTGCATGTCGAACCATAGAAATTGGCCATGCCATGCATTTAGGTGGAGGCGCCGGGTACCGCCCCCGGGTCCGAAAGGTTTATTCCGATGCTCGTTTATCCTCATAGCCGCCTTGCGACGGCAATCTGAATATAGGCGTTTAAAGCGCTAAACGGAAGGGGCTAATCCATTGGGGACAAATAGGGGGTGTTTTATGAATTTCAGGTCCCGTTTCAGCTCTTAACAGGGTAAGGTCGCGGCTTAAGAAGGATTCGGGACATGCAGGCCTATCACGATCTACTGAAGCGGGTATTGACGGACGGTGTCGTTAAGACAGACCGGACGGGAACGGGTACGCGCTCGGTCTTTGGCCACCAGATGCGGTTTGATCTGTCCAAGGGTTTTCCGCTGGTAACGACGAAAAAGCTGCATTTGCGGTCGATTATCCATGAATTGCTGTGGTTTATCGCGGGCGAGACGAATATCGACTATCTTCGCAAAAATGCCGTGACGATTTGGGATGAATGGGCGGATGAAGGCGGCGAGCTTGGCCCTGTTTACGGCAAACAATGGCGCTCCTGGGCCACTCCGGACGGCGGAACCGTCGACCAGATCCAGTGGGTGATCAACGAGATCAAGCGCAACCCGGACTCGCGGCGTTTGGTGGTTTCGGCTTGGAATCCGGCCGATTTGGACAAAATGGCGCTACCGCCCTGCCATTGCCTTTTTCAATTTTACGTCGCCGAGGGGCGGCTTTCTTGTCAGCTTTATCAGCGTTCGGCGGATATTTTCTTAGGCGTTCCGTTCAATATCGCGAGCTACGCGCTGCTCACCCATATGATGGCGCAGGTAACGGGGCTGAAGGTGGGTGATTTCGTGCACACATTTGGCGATGCGCATATTTATTCGAACCATCTCGAGCAGACGGAACTTCTATTGTCGCGCGAGCCTCGGCCTCTGCCTGTTCTAAAACTGAACCCAAAGGTTCAATCGCTGTTTGATTTCACCTTCGATGATATTGTGATCGAAGGCTATGATCCGCATCCCGCCATTAAGGCCGCAGTTGCGGTTTAAGGACTTTTCATGATCCGTATTCGTCGTGCTGAGACAAAAGACCGCGCCCTTGTGTATGGGCTCATCCGTGATTTGGCCGTTTACGAAAAGCTGCTCGATCAAGTTGATGCAACCGAAGCTATGATTGGCGATGCGCTTTTTGGTGAAAACCCCCGCGCTTTTTGTGAAATTGTATCGTGGAACGGCGAGGATGCGGGGTTTGCGCTCTGGTTTTACAATTTTTCGACGTTTCGCGGGAAGCACGGCCTGTTTTTAGAAGATATCTTTGTTAATCCCGATTATCGCGGCTGGGGATTGGGCAAGGCGTTGCTCAAGCATCTCGCCCAGCGTTGCGTCGAAGAAGGCCTCGCGCGCTTTGAGTGGTCAGTGCTGGATTGGAATGAGCCTTCGATTGCCTTTTATAAAGCCATGGGTGCCGAGATGATGGATGGCTGGACGGGATGCCGTGTATCGGGCGATGCGCTGGTACGTTTGGCGGCTGCGGAATGAGCCTTCCTCTATCCCTCGTCGTTGCGATGGCCGAAAACCGCGTAATTGGACGCGATAATGGACTTATCTGGCGGATTAAATCCGATTTGAAGTATTTTAAGGCCAATACGATCGGGCGTCCGGTGATTATGGGCCGGAAGACCTTTTTATCGATTGGGCGACCGCTTCCGGCGCGGGAAAACATTGTTTTGACCCGTGACCCGGATTTTTCGGCGACCGGGGTTCATGCTGTGCGAACTATGGACGAGGCGATTGAGCTGGCCAATCGGCTTGGTGTCGAAATGGGCGCCTCCGAGATTGCCGTGGCCGGTGGCGCCGATGTCTATGCCCAAATTCTGCCACAGGCGCAGAAGATTGTGCTGACGCTTGTTCATGCAAGGCCGGAGGGGGATGCGTTTTTCCCGGTCTTTGAGCAGATGAATTTTCGCGAAACCTTCCGGGAAACCCATGAAGCGGGGCCGGATGATCAATATTCCTTCACTTATATCACCTATCAACGGACTTGAAGCGAGAACGTGAGCGGGGCGGAGCCGTTGACGAAACGGTGCGGAAACCCCATCTGAGAGAGACTTGTCGGCTCAATTTGCCGGAAGCCGAATAGAAAAGGACGGATTGGATGACCTGGAGTAATCAAGGCGGCGGTGGACCATGGGGTCCGAAAAAGCCAAATCCCTGGGGTCAGGGGCCACAGGGTGGCGGCAAAAATAATGGTCCGACGCCGGATCTCGAGGACATCATCCGCCGGAGCCAAGACCAGCTGAAATCCATGATGCCAGGCGGGGCCTTTAGCGGTCGCGGCATGGGTTTGATCGGAATGGCCGCCGTGGTGCTATGGCTCGCCAGTGGCCTTTATACGGTTAAGCCCGACGAAGTGGGCCTTAATCTCGTGTTTGGTCGCTATGTCGGTTCGACGCAGCCAGGTTTGAATTACAACCTTCCTTATCCAATCGGTTCGGTGATCCGTCCGAGTGTGACGACGGTGAACACGACGGAAATCGGGTTTCGTTCGGGCGAGGGTCGTGCGCGCAATGCGCAGCGCGATCTGGCCGAAGAGAGCCTGATGCTGACGGGTGATGAGAATATTGTCGATATCAATTTTGCGGTGCAATGGCAGGTAAACCCTGCCAAGGCGGGTGATTTCGTCTTTAATATTCAAGAGCCTGAAACCTCGATTAAAGCGGTTGCCGAAAGCGCGATGCGCGAAGTGATTGGCAAGCGCAATATTCAGGCGATTTTGACGACGGAGCGTGGTGCGGTTGAAGCCGATGTGCGCCAATTGATGCAGGACACGCTCGACTCTTATGGTGCGGGTGTCGTGATCCGTCTCGTGCAATTGCAGAAGGTTGACCCGCCTGCGCAAGTGATTGATGCGTTCCGCGATGTTCAAGCTGCAAGACAAGATCAAGACCGTGCGCGCAACGAAGCGGAAACCTATGCGTCGAAAGTTGTGCCGGAGGCACGTGGTGAAGCAGCGCGTATTCAGCAAGAATCGGAAGCCTATCGTGAGCGTGTGATTGCGGAAGCAACCGGTCAGGCGAGCCGCTTTAGCCAGATTTATGCCGAGTATAAAAAAGCACCGGAGATTATTCGCGAGCGGATGTATCTCGAAACCATGGAACGCGTTTTAACGGGTGCTGAAAAGACGATCATCGATCAAAACGGTGCTGCACAGCAAGGTGTTGTGCCTTATTTGCCGCTCGGTGATTTGCAGAAAAAGAATGGCACGGGAGCAGCAAAATGAACTCGACCAATCGGTTTGTGGCGGGCATCGCCGTTCTTGTTCTTGTCTTCTTGGTTTTGTCGTCGACTTTTGTCGTGCAGCAAACGCAGCAGGCGCTTGTGTTCCGTTTTGGTAGCGTGGCGCGTGCGCCGATTACCGAGCCGGGATTGTATGTCAAATTTCCGTTTATCGAAAATGTGATCACGATTGATAAGCGGATTCTTGATCTCGAATTGCCACAGCAAGAAGTGATTGCGTCGGATCAAAAGCGTTTGGTTGTCGATGCGTTTACGCGTTACCGCATTACCGATCCGTTGCGCTTTTATCAAAGCGTGAACAGTGTGGCGGGAGCGAATATTCGTTTGACGTCGATTGTGAATTCATCAGTGCGTACCATTTTGGCGGATGCAACACTTTCAACGGTTGTGCGCGCGGATCGCTCGGGCTTGATGCATAAAATTCGCGATGATGTGAATGCACAGGCGCAGGGACTTGGGTTGCAAGTTGTCGACGTTCGTTTGCGGCGCGCGGATTTGCCGGAGCAAAACAGCCAGGCCGTTTTCCAACGCATGCAAACGGAGCGCCAGCGCGAAGCTGCTGATATTCGCGCACAAGGCTCGCAGCTCTCGCAGACGATTAAGGCGAAGGCCGATCGTGACGTTGTGGTGTTGCGTGCTGAAGCCACTAAGACATCCGAAAAGGTGCGTGGTGAAGGTGACGCTCAAAAGAACCGTATTCTTGCGGAAGCCTATGGTCAGGATCCGGAATTCTTCGCGTTCTATCGTTCCTTGCTCGCTTACGAGACCTCTTTGAAGCCCGGTGAGACGCGGCTTTTATTGAGCCCTGAGTCCGAGTTTCTGCGCTATTTTAAAGATCCATTTTCTGCCAAGAATAGCGATCAAATTCAGGAATAATGCTTTTAAAAAAGCCATTGAGAGGAGCCAAAGCAGTGCGGGTATTTCGCTTGATAAAAGTTGTCACCCTTGTTGCCGTTCTATTCTCGCAATCGGTTTTGACGATAGGTATTATTACGCCCGCCGTCGCGCGGGGGCCTGAATCGCTTTCAGGGCTTGCCGAACAAGTCATGGATGCGGTGGTGAATATCTCCGCCTCCACCAATGTGCCTGCCGAGCAACAACGCGCGACGCCGATGCCGCAATTGCCGCCCGGTACTCCGTTTCAGGAATTCTTTGATGAATTCATGAACCCGAAGGGCGAAAACGGTGGCAAGATGCCGCCGCAGCATAAATCAAGCTCATTGGGTTCCGGCTTTGTGATTGATGCATCGGGTATTGTGGTGACGAATAATCACGTCATCAGCGATGCCGATGAAATTATGGTGATCTTTAATGATGGCCGTAAGTTGAAGGCCGAGATTATTGGCAAGGACCCTAAGGTTGATTTGGCCGTGTTGCGGGTCAAGCCGGATAAACCGCTTGTGGCCGTCAAGTTTGGTGATTCCGACGTCGAGAAAATTGGCGATTGGGTGATGGCGATCGGCAATCCGTTTGGCCTTGGCGGCTCGGTATCAGCGGGTATTATTTCAGCAAAAAATCGCGATATTTCCGACCAATCTTATGGTCAATATTTACAAACAGACGCCGCCATCAATAAGGGCAATTCAGGTGGCCCCTTGTTCAATATGGAAGGTGAAGTGATTGGCATCAATACCGCCATTCTTTCACCGACTGGTGGTTCGATCGGTATTGGTTTTGCTATTCCTTCAGCGCTCGCGGCGCCTGTGATTGAACAGTTGCGGCAATTTGGTGAAACGCGGCGGGGCTGGCTTGGCGTTCGCATTCAATCGGTTGATGACAATATTGCCGAAACCTTAGGCCTAGGTACCGCACGTGGCGCTTTGGTGGCGGGAGTGGATGAAAAGGGACCGTCGAAAGTAGCGGGCCTTGAGGCGGGCGATGTGATTGTGACCTTTGATGGTA
>DAIOVR010000008.1:19423-33865 GCA_036758905.1 Beijerinckiaceae bacterium
CCGTCGAAAGTAGCGGGCCTTGAGGCGGGCGATGTGATTGTGACCTTTGATGGTAAGCCCATTAAAGAGTCGCGTGATTTGCCGCGCCTTGTTGGACAAACAGCAGTAGGCAAAACGGTTGATGTTGTGATTGTTCGCAAGGGTAAAGAGCAGACGGTGCGGGTGACGCTAGGACGGCTTGATGAAACGGAAAAGCAAGCCAAAGCGGGTGAGCCTGCACAGCCTGAGCAACCGGTTGTCAAAAAGATATTGGGCCTTGACCTTGTGACGCTGAATGAAGAGGCACGCAAACGGCTCTCGATTAAGGATAGCGTCAAAGGCGTCTTGATTGCCAAGGTTGATCCAAATTCTCCGGCGGCGGAAAAGCGTCTTTCGGCGGGTGATGTGATTGTTGAGGTGCAACAGGAAGCGGTGGCAACACCGGAGGCTGTATCAAAGCGCATTGATGCTTTGAAGAAGGACGGCAAAAAATCCGTCCTTCTGCTCGTGGCCAATCCGCAAGGTGATGTGCGCTTTGTGGCTTTGTCGCTGGACTGATTTTTATTCCATCCAGGTCGAGCGCGAATAGCCTTGCGCGTAGAGTAGGGCGGTGAGATCAGCATGATCAATCCGCGCATCGGCAGCGGCCGCAACCGCAGGCTTGGCACGGAAGGCGACGCCTAAGCCCGCTTCCTGGATCATGTCGAGATCATTGGCGCCATCGCCAATCGCGAGCGTTTCTTGCGGGTGAAGAGCGAATTGATCTCGTAGCTCGATTAAAGTTGCACGTTTTGCTTCGCGGCCAAGAATGGGGTCGGCCACTTCGCCTGTGAGTTTGCCATTGTGGAGCATGAGCGTATTGGCGCGGTCTTCATCGAAACCGATGGTGGCGCCGATGCGACTGGTGAACAGCGTAAAGCCGCCTGATACAAGGGCTGTATAAACGCCTTGGCTGCGCAACGTGGAAATGAGCGTGCGGGCGCCCGGTGTAATCGTAATCTTTTCGGAGATGACTTTGGGGATGACCATGGCATCAAGCCCTTCAAGGAGCCTGACACGCTCACGCAGGGCCGCTTCAAATTCCAATTCGCCACGCATCGCGCGCTCGGTGATTTTGGCGACTTTTTGCTTAACACGGAGTTCGGCAGCAAGTTCGTCGATGCATTCCTGGCCGATCATGGTCGAATCCATATCGGCGACGAACAGACTTTTACGTCGATGCAGGGTCGGCTGAATAATGATATCGACAGGCTCGCTGGAGAGTGATTTACGGATTTTAGCCGATATTTCCTCAAGTTCGGTTTGTGAACGGGCCGAAAAAGCGACATCGATTGCAATTTGCCGATCAAGGCGAATAAGTTTCGCGCTTTCAGGCAGGGCTTGCGCAAGCTGCGAAAGCAGCGCATCCGACAAAGCGGGTTTATCGGGGTTCGAGACGAGCGTGGCAACGAAATCGGTCATGGAAACAGGGTTATCATGAAGAAGACGGAAGGTCGACGGGCGATCCTGATTGCGGGGCCAACGGCGAGTGGAAAATCCGCGCTGGCCATTCGCTTGGCGCAAAGGCTCGACGGAGTCGTAGTGAATGCCGACTCGATGCAGGTCTATCGCGATCTGCGGATTATTACCGCTCGACCCAGTCTTCAGGAGGAGGCCGAGGTGCCGCATCGGCTCTTTGGCCATGTCGATGCTTCGGAGAATTATTCGGTGGCACGGTGGTTGGCCGATGTGGGCCGCGAGATTATGACGATTGAGGCCGAAGGACGCTTGCCTATTCTGGTGGGAGGGACAGGGTTATATTTTAGAGCGCTCACGGAGGGCCTCTCCGATATTCCGCCTGTGCCTGATGCGGTGCGGGCGGAATTGCGCGCATGGGCCGAGGATAAGACAGCGGAGGAGATCCACGCGCGGCTTGAGACGGTTGACCCTGCAACCGCCGCGCGGTTGAGGCCGAGCGATCCGCAGCGCAATCTTCGGGCATTGGAAGTGTTCACCGCAACGGGCCAGCCCTTATCGGCGTTTCATGACTCCAGAAGCGGCGCTGTTTTAGCCATTGCGGAATGCGTGGCCGTGTTTTTGGAACCGGACCGCGAGGTATTGCGGCAAAGGATTGATGCGCGGTTTGACGCCATGATGGCGATGGGCGCGGGCGAGGAGGTGGAAGCCTTGATGCTCCGCGGCCTCGACCCCGCACTCCCCGCTATGCGCGCGCATGGCGTGCCGGGGCTGATCCGCGCGTTGCGGAATGAGATTTCAGTTGAAGAGGCGGTGGCGATTGGGAAGGCGGACACGCGACGATATGCCAAGCGGCAGCACACCTGGTTTAGGCATCAGGCACCGGAGTTTGCGTGGGTGCGGGTGGAGGAGGCGGAGGGGCGGGTGATGCAATCAATTGAGTTTTCCCCTTGACGTCTTTGCGCTTCCGCACTAGCGTTTCCTCCGAATTCTAATTGAGGAGCGCATCATGCGCATGAAGCTTGTCGTAGTAACGGGGCGTCAGGAGCGGGCCGGACATTAAGTTCGGTTTCCCGAGACTGACGCTGACACGAAGCCCCGGAAAGGGGCTTTTTTATTGCCTAAACATTCAGACCTTAGAAAGACGGCCCGGAGAGAGATGATGTCAGAGACAATGAGCGGCGCGGAAATGGTGATCAAGGCCATGCAGGACCAAGGCGTGGAGCATATTTTCGGCTATCCCGGCGGCGCGGTTTTGCCGATTTATGATGCCATGTTCCATCAGGACAAGGTGAAGCATATTCTCGTCCGTCACGAGCAAGGCGCTGTGCATGCGGCCGAAGGCTATGCGCGCTCGTCTGGTAAAGTCGGTTGCGTGCTGGTGACCTCCGGCCCCGGTGCGACCAACGCCATTACGGGCCTAACGGATGCGCTCTTGGATTCCATTCCGCTTGTCTGCATCACTGGGCAGGTGCCAACGCATCTTATCGGCTCGGACGCGTTTCAGGAATGCGATACGGTTGGCATTACCCGCCATTGCACGAAGCATAATTACCTTGTGCGTTCGGTTGAGGATTTGCCGCGCATTTTGCATGAAGCCTTTTATGTCGCCGCCAATGGCCGTCCGGGCCCCGTGGTGGTGGATATTCCAAAGGATGTGCAGTTTGCGATGGGCCAATATGAAAAGCCGCAGAGCAATCAGCACAAGACCTATCGTCCGCAGATGGATGGCGACATCTCCAAAATTCGCGCCGCGGTGGAGCTGATGGCGAATGCCAAAAAGCCCGTGTTTTACTCCGGTGGCGGCGTGATCAATTCGGGCGACGAGGCATCGGCCTTGTTGCGTGAGTTGGTTCATCTCACGGGTTATCCGATTACTTCGACACTGATGGGCTTGGGTGCTTATCCGGCGGCTGATCCGCAATGGCTCGGCATGCTTGGGATGCACGGCACCTATGAGGCCAATATGGCGATGCATGATTGCGATGTCATGATCTGCATTGGCGCGCGCTTTGATGACCGTATCACGGGTCGTTTGAATGCCTTCTCGCCGAATTCCAAAAAGATCCATGTCGATATTGATCCGTCCTCGATCAATAAGAATGTGCGCGTGGATATTGGCATTGTGGGTGATTGCGCGAGCGTTTTGAAAGACATGCTCACGGAATGGAAAGCCTTAAGCAAAAAGCCAAACGTGAAAGAGATCGCGCCTTGGTTGAAAGAGATCGAAACGTGGAAGGCGAAAGATTGCTTGGCCTATCGCGGCTCCAAGACCACGATCAAGCCGCAATATGCGATTGAGCGTTTGTACGAACTCACGAAAGACAAAGACCCCTATATCACGACCGAAGTGGGTCAGCATCAGATGTGGGCGGCGCAGTATTTCCGCTTTGAAAGCCCCAACCGTTGGATGACGTCGGGTGGTTTGGGCACGATGGGTTATGGTTTGCCAGCAGCGATTGGTACGCAGATGGCGCATCGTGACTCGCTCGTCATCGATATTGCGGGTGAAGCCTCAATCTTGATGAACATGCAGGAAATGTCGACGGCGGTTCAGTATCGTTTGCCGGTGAAGATTTTCATCCTGAACAACGAATATATGGGCATGGTGCGCCAGTGGCAGGAATTGCTGCATGGTTCGCGCTATTCGGAAAGCTACTCAGAGTCGCTGCCTGATTTTGTAAAGCTCGCGGAAGCTTATGGCGGCAAGGGTATTCGCTGTTCTGATCCCGCCAAGCTTGATGATGCGATCCGCGAGATGATTGATTTCCCGGGTCCGGTTATTTTCGATTGCTTGGTCGAGAAGATGGAAAATTGCTTCCCCATGATCCCATCGGGCAAGGCACATAACGAGATGATCTTGAACGATCTGTCGGATGATGCCGGTGTCGAGATTGGCAATATCATTGATCAAAAGGGCAAGGCGCTCGTTTAATTTGAAATGAGATTAAACTATGAAACTCGCTATTGGAAATAAGGCCTATTCCTCTTGGTCTCTCAGGCCTTGGATTTTGATGAAGGCACTCGGCATTGCGTTTGAGGAGGATTTGATCCCTCTCGACACGCCGGAATTTCGGCCGCGCGTGAATGCTTATCATGCGGGCTCCACGGTTCCGATTTTGGTGGATCGTGACATCACCGTTTGGGAGTCGATCGCCATTATGGATTATTTGGCTGAGCGCTTTCCCGATAAAGCGGTTTGGCCGAAGGATCTAAAGGCTCGCACGTTTGCGCGTGTCATTTCAAATGAAATGCATGCGGGTTTCCGTGGGCTTCGGGGCGCTTGCCCGATGAATGTTCGCAAGCGCTACGCATCAATGGACCGTGGTGAATTGGTTGCAAAAGATGTGGCGCGGATTACGCATCTATGGACCACGGCATTGACCGAGTTTGGTAAGCCTTCCGGGCAGGGACCGTTTCTATTCAGTGCTTTCACCGCGGCTGACGCGATGTTTGCGCCAGTTGTGACCCGACTTCATACCTATTCGATTAAAGTTGATCCAGTCATACGCTCATATATGGACGCTGTTTTGGCCTCTTCAGCCTTTATGGCGTGGCACACGGATGCGATGGCTGAGCAATGGATCGTTGCTCATGATGAAGTGGATGAGCCAAGCATCGGCCCGTTCTTCGCCTGATTTTATAAATGTTACGATTGATCTGAAAGTTTAAGTTCCATGACGCAGTCTCACTATTCCGATGCTCCGGCTTCCAGCATTCCCGCTCGCCATACTCTGTCGATTTTGGTCGATAATGAACCGGGTGTTCTTGCCCGTGTGGCGGGCCTTTTTTCTGGCCGTGGCTATAATATTGAAAGCCTCACCGTGTCCGAGACCGAGCATGAAAAGCATGTCTCGCGTCTGACCATTGTGACGACGGGCACGGCCATGGTAATCGAGCAAATCAAGCATCAGCTTGATCGCTTGATCCCCGTCCATCGCGTGATTGATTTGACGGTGCAGGGTGACGCGATTGAACGTGAATTGGCGCTTGTGAAGGTAACCGGACGTGGTGAACAGCGCAGCGAGGCCTTGCGGATCGCCGCGGCTTTTGGCGCACGGACTTTGGACGCCACCTTGAACTCGTTTGTGTTTGAGCTCACGGGCGCTTCTGAGGATATTGAGCGCTTTATTCGCGTAATGGCTGAATTGGGAATTGCTGAAGTGTCGCGGACGGGCATTGCTGCCATGAGCCGAGGTGCCGAGGCGCTGTGACCTTTGAAACCTTTTTGGCACTGAGCCTCTATTCCATCGTGGCATCCGCCACGCCGGGCCCGAATAATTTGATGTTGTTGGCCTCCGGCGTGAATTTCGGTATTCGTCGTACCGTGCCGCATATGCTGGGTATTGCGATCGGCTTTGTGGCGATGCTCATCATTGTTGGCTTTGGACTTGGGGCGCTTTTGGATATCGTGCCGGGCCTTATGACGGGTCTGAAATATGGGGCGGTGGCCTATACCGTTTGGCTCTCCTGGAAGCTTGGTACCAGCGGATCCCTTGGCTCGGGTAAATCGGGTGCGGAGCCGATGAGCCTTATCGGGGCCTGCCTGTTCCAATGGATCAATCCCAAGGCTTGGGTCATGTGCTTGACGGCGACCGCGCTTTATACGAGCTCGAATAATTATTTTCTGAGCGTCTTGCTTGTGGCGGCCGTTTTTGGGCTGATTGGTATGCCTTTTATTGCAATTTGGGCCGGATTTGGCGTGGCTTTGCGCGGATTTCTATCCATTCCGTGGCGTTTGCGGGCTTTTAACGTCGTTATGGGCGTATTATTGCTCGCCTCGACCGTCCCTTTTGTCTTTGAATAGAAGCTGCATATCAGCGTTTCTCTTGACCATTTCGCTTTGCGCCCTTAAGCGCACATCCTGACTGATATAAACCACCCAAAGGGAGCTTTTCCGATATGCGTGTCTATTATGATCGTGATGCCGACATTAATCTTATCAAGGGCAAGAACGTCGCCATTGTCGGCTACGGCTCCCAGGGCCATGCCCATGCGCTCAATTTGCGTGACTCAGGCTGCAAGAACATCGCCGTAGCGCTGCGCGCCGGTTCGCCAACCGCCAAGAAGGCCGAAGGTGAAGGCCTGAAGGTCATGACCGTCGTCGAAGCCGCCAAATGGGCCGACGTCGTTATGATGCTGACGCCGGACGAATTGCAGGCCGATATTTACCGTGACGAGTTGCATGGCAATATGAAGCAGGGTGCAGCGCTGTTGTTCGCGCACGGCCTCAACGTGCATTTCAACCTCATCGAGCCGCGCAAGGATCTCGACGTCCTCATGGTTGCGCCAAAGGGCCCGGGCCACACCGTGCGTTCGGAATACCAGAAGGGCGGCGGCGTGCCGACTTTGATTGCGATCCATCAGGACGCGACCGGCAACGCGCATGATCTTGGCCTGTCCTACGCCTCTGCCAATGGTGGTGGCCGTGCAGGCATCATCGAGACGACGTTCAAGGAAGAATGCGAAACCGATTTGTTCGGCGAGCAGGTTGTGCTCTGCGGCGGTTTGGTGGAACTGATCCGCGCTGGTTTTGAAACGCTGGTTGAAGCAGGCTACGCGCCTGAAATGGCGTATTTCGAGTGTTTGCATGAAGTGAAGCTGATCGTCGATCTGATTTATGAAGGCGGTATCGCCAACATGAACTACTCGATTTCGAACACGGCGGAATATGGCGAATATGTCACCGGCCCACGCATCATCACATCTGAAACAAAGGCCGAGATGAAGCGCGTTCTGGATGACATCCAGACCGGCAAATTCACGCGCGACTGGATGCTCGAAAACAAGGTCAACCAGACCTCGTTCAAGGCTGTTCGCGCCCGCCACAATGCGCACCAGATCGAAGAAGTGGGCGGCAAGCTCCGCGCCATGATGCCATGGATTGCGAAGAACAAGCTCGTCGACAAGGCGAAGAACTGATTGTTCTTGATTAGTGATCATAAAAAGCCTCGCGAAAGCGGGGCTTTTTTATTATGGCTATGAGGGCTCCGCGTTAGGGTTTTCATGATGCCTATTCTCTCGATCCAATCCCATGTCGCCTATGGCCATGTCGGCAATGATGCGGCGGTGTTTCCGTTGCAGCGCTTGGGGCATGAGGTGTGGGCGGTGCATACCGTGCAATTTGCGGCGCATACGGGTTATGGCCCGCCCAAGGGTCAGGTGTTTGAGGCAAGCCATATTCGCGATGTGATTGATGGCATCGCTCTGCGCGATGATTTTTCTTCGTGCAACGCCGTGCTATCAGGCTATATGGGATCGGCGGCGATTGGCGAGGCCATTCTTGATGCTGTGCAACGCGTGAAGGCTGTCAACGCCGATGCGCTTTATGTGTGTGATCCCGTGCTTGGTGATGTGGGCAAAGGATTTTTTGTTCGGCCTGATATGCCGGATTTCATGCGCGAACATGTGGTGCCGAAAGCCGATGTTGTAACGCCCAATCTGTTCGAGCTCGAAGCGCTGACCGGCGTTACATGCGCAACGCTTGATGGCACGAGACGCGCCTTGCAGATGCTGCATGATAAAGGTCCGCGCGTGATTGTGCTGACTTCTGCCGTGATTGATGAAACGCCATTGGACGCGATTGATATGCTTGCATCTGATGACAAGGGGGTCTGGCGCGTGCGCACGCCTCGGCTAGGCTTTTCGCCTAATGGAGCGGGGGATCTTACGGCTTCTCTTTTCACGGCCCATTATCTCCGTACGCGCTCGGTGTCGGAGGCGTTGGCAATGGTCGCATCATCGGTTCATGCGGTGTTGCAGGAGACGCTCAAGAAAGGCGGCGGTGAATTGGCGCTCATCGCTGCGCAGGACACTTTTGTTTCTCCCGGTCTTTTGTTTCATCCGGAACCATTGTCATGAACCGCCGTTTTTACACGCTCGATGTTTTCACAACGATGCCGCTTAGCGGAAATCCATTGGCCGTGGTGCTCGACAGCGACGGGCTTGATGATTTGAAAATGCAAAGCATTGCTCGCGAGTTCAATCTTTCTGAAACGGTGTTTGTGTTTCCGCCGCAAGACAGCGTGAACCGCGCGGCGCTCAGGATTTTTACGCCCGCAAGCGAATTGCCTTTTGCCGGACATCCAACGGTCGGTACCGCCGTGCTGCTTGCAGTGCTGGATGGTAAAACATCCGCCAGTTTTGGACTGGAAGAAAAAATTGGACGCGTCGATTGTGTGGTTTCAAGCGATCATGCGGGGAAGGGCGAGGCCGTATTTACGTTGCCGCGTCTGCCTGAACGTGTCGGCGATACGGCGTCTCATGCATTGATTGCCGAAGCGCTTGGGGTTTCATCGGATGAGATCGGGTTTGATGCGCATGAACCGATGATCGCGTCGGCTGGTGTAGGCTTTACGTTCGTGCCTTTGAAATCGAAGGATGCGGTCACGCGCGCTTCGATCAAAGGCACTTCATGGAATGACGCCTTCGGTGCAGCGGGGCGGCCGAATGCGTTTATTTATTCGCGTGAGACGGTTCAAGCGGAGCACCATTTCCACGCGCGTATGTTTGCGCCGCATCTTGGGATTGGAGAGGATCCGGCGACAGGGAGCGCCGTTGCGGCCTTCGCCCGAACCTTTGTCGATTTCGAGCAGCCTCGTGATGGCACGACACGCGTTATCATCGAGCAAGGCTATGCGATGGTGCGGCCTTCGCAGATTATGCTGGAGGTGGATTGCGCGGGCGGTGTTCTAAAAGCTGCGCGGATTGGTGGCTCGGCCGTGATTGTGAGTGAGGGGATGTTGCGCGTCTGAGATACGCTTAAGGATGTCCGATCACGCGTGTCAGTGTGATGACGGCGCCCAAGATGACAAGCGTTTGAAAGCCAATCGAGCCAACAATCCATTTGAGGACGTCGGAACGCAATAGCTCGATTTTGGTTTCAAGCCGAGATTCGACCGTCTTCAATTCGGACTTCAGCGATATCTCAAGGCGTTGAACCGAGGCATCTACGCTTTGGATATAGGTTCGTAAATCGCCTTCAACCCGGGTGAGGTCGCCCTTCGTCGCAATTTGATCTGACGTTGCATCTGCAATCGCATTGGCCAGCCCTTCGGACTGTTCCTGCGTGAACTTCGCTTTATCGCGAAGCGTTTGGACGAATTTTAGCGTATCGAAGGCAAGGGCGGTCATGGCGGCTTCCCGTTTAGGCGTGTTTACGGTGCATTTGGGTGACGCAGAACCAAAGTAGACTTAAAATGCGCTTGGTGGCATGGAATTTCAAGTACAAAAAGCCCTTTATATACTGTCACAATCTACAGGAAGCGGGTGTTGGATACCCCCTCAAAGACGGGCCTTGCCTAGTCTGGGGCTTTTCCTGTAGTCTTACGCAATCTTAACCCTTGTTGTGATCAACTGATTGCGGGAATGGGTCGAAAACGACAGAGGACGCCGTGGCCGCATCAGCGACCTTTTTAGCAGTATTGACCTTGGCTCTCGCCTTGAGCCAAGCTTTGCCGCGTCCGCTTGCAGCTCTTCTCCTTCTTAGCCGCCCCTGAGGGCCGGCCGGGCATCAGCCTGGGCGCTCAGGGGTTCATCGAGATCACGCCGCACCAAACGGCCCGTGTGACCCCTTAAGGCGCGTTCCGGGCTCTAACAAGATAAGAGGACCAAGATATGTCAGCTGCTACCGACAAAGATCGTGTTATCATTTTCGACACCACCTTGCGTGATGGGGAGCAATCGCCCGGCGCTTCAATGACGTTGGAAGAAAAGCTCGAAGTGGCTGATCTTCTCGATGCGATGGGTGTCGATATTATCGAAGCGGGTTTCCCCATTGCATCGAACGGTGATTTCGAAGCCGTTGCCGAGATTGCCAAGCGCATCAAGCGGGCAACCGTTGCGGGTTTGGCCCGCGCGATCAATGCCGATATTGATCGGGCAGGCGAGGCGGTACGCTTTGCGGCCAAGCCACGCATCCATACTTTTGTGTCAACCTCTCCCATCCATCTCGAATTCCAGATGAAAAAGAGCGAGGCGGAAGTGCTCGATATTATTACGGCGACGGTGACGCGGGCGCGCAACCTTGTCGAAGATGTCGAGTGGTCGGCCATGGACGCGACGCGCACGCCGATTGATTATCTCTGCCGCTGCGTTGATGCGGCAATCAAAGCGGGCGCTACCACCATCAATCTGCCCGACACTGTTGGTTATGCAACGCCGGATGAATATCGCGATATGTTCCGGCAAGTTCGTGAGCGCGTGGCGAATTCCGACAAGGCGATCTTCTCCGCGCATTGCCATGACGATCTGGGGCTGGCTGCGGCCAATTCGCTCGCGGCGCTTGAAGGAGGTGCGCGGCAGATTGAGTGCACCATCAATGGACTTGGCGAACGCGCTGGCAATGCAGCGCTCGAAGAAGTGGTGATGGCGATCAAGACGCGCGGCGATAAATTGCCTTATGCGACTGGTATTGAAGCAACCATGTTGACGCGCGCTTCGAAATTGGTAGCGGCGGTAACATCGTTTCCTGTCCAATATAACAAGGCCATTGTCGGCCGGAATGCGTTTGCGCATGAAAGCGGTATTCACCAGGACGGTATGCTGAAAAACCAGCAGACCTATGAGATCATGACTCCGGCATCGGTTGGTGTTTCGAAGACGTCGCTTGTGATGGGCAAACATTCGGGCCGTGCGGCCTTCCGCGATAAATTGCGCGAGCTTGGATATGAGCTCGGTGAAAATGCGTTTGAAGAAGCCTTTAATCGCATGAAGGATTTGGCCGACCGTAAAAAACACGTCTATGACGAAGACATCGAAGCGCTGGTTGGTGATGAGGTGGGTTCCGGTCAGGATCGCATCAAGGTTGAATCGCTGACCGTGATTTGCGGCACGCAAGGCCCGCAATTGGCAACGCTTACTTTGGATGTTGAGGGTACCCATAAAACCATTCAGGCTTCGGGCAATGGTCCGGTTGATGCGTGCTTTAACGCCATAAAAGCCTTGGTGCCGAATGAGGCGCAGCTTGAGCTCTATCAGGTTCATGCTGTGACCGAGGGAACGGATGCGCAGGCGGAAGTTTCCGTTCGTCTTGGAGAGAATGGTCGCTCCGTGACGGCAAAGGCTGCTGATCCGGATACGCTTGTTGCTTCGACCCGTGCCTATCTCGCAGCACTCAATAAATTGATGGTAAAGCGCAATAAGGGGGTTAACCCGCAAACTTTGATGGCGGGCTGAACTCGATAAAAAGCGGCAAAAGCCTCGAATGATCCAGCCAGGCTTTTGCCATTCCTTCGATATCGATGTTTATAATTTTGTCATGACCCACTAATTTTGCCGCTATTGCTCTTGCAACAGGGGCAAGGCTTTGCTAATCACAACCACCGCGGGGCTTGCCCCGCCTTTGTTTTGATGGGCGCTTAGCTCAGTTGGTAGAGCAGCTGACTCTTAATCAGCGGGTCGAAGGTTCGAGCCCTTCAGCGCCCACCATCAAAACAAACCCTCTTTGCCAATCAGAAACGGGCTTTTGGGTGACATTCCCTTTGACACATAATTGTCATTATCGATATTGATCGGTGCGAATGGGTGCCGATTCGGTCGGCTAGGCAGTGTGTTCCGTTTGTAGGCGTCGGGATTTTGGCAATGATATCGAAGTGTGCCGTTATTGTATCCGCCGTGTGCATGATGGCTTCATCGCATTCTTACGCCACGAGCAGTGAAAAAAATCCCGCTTGCATCGAAGCCTCAAAGCAGTCGCTAGAAAATCATCTGACAGAAGAAAAACTGATTTGGAGCCAAGAAGGTGGACAGGTCCGCGATATTCAGTTCCAGCCAATTTATCGCGAAAAAACCAATCAATGTTTTTTCAAATTGAATTTTAAAATTGTGAAGCCCGGTGAATTAATGACGACCTATTACCTTGTTGATGCGTTTGAAAACCGGATTTATGCGGCCTATCTCGAAGTGTCGAAAAGAATGGGTTCGAAACCTAAAGAGCCACCACTGAACTGCACCTATGGTGTGGCTTATGATGACAAGACAATGTGCACAACGAAGGCTGAATTGGATGGCTTCGTTAAATCGCTGATCGAGCAAAATTAAATCTTATTAAATGTGCGTTTCTACTCGATAATAGCGCCCCAGTATAAGGGCTGCGATGCATAGCACGATGAGTACCGGTACAATCGCATAGCCTGCGTAGAGGCCAATATGATCCGCGAGTGCGCCGAGCATTAACGGCGTTATGATAATCGCCAGTCCGGTGGTAATCGGAGTGCGTGCAGCGGCTTTTGCGGAATTATTCGGCTCAGCGGCGAGCGCCAAACTTAGCGTTGTTGCGAAAAGATTGGCAACACCCAGGCCTGCTACTCCTAAACCTATCAGGACGAAGATCACGGGCGTTGAAAGCCAGAAAATAAAAAATCCGATAAGCGCAATAATGAGCGAAACGAAGGCCAAGTTCCATGGGCCTGTGCGTTGAATGATAAAGATTCCGGATAAGCGGCCACACAAGACACAGAACGCGAAGATGGTTGAGCCGATGATGGCATTGTCGAGTGTTAGTCCGCTTATTTTTTCAAGAAAGCTTGCGCCCCAAACACTGAAGCAAAACTCAACGCCGACGGAAAGGCCAAGCAGCGTCCAATAGGCCCAATAGGAACGCCCGAGAGGCGATGAGATTTTTGTTGAATGCTGGTTATCAGAAGGAAGTTGCGCTTTTCGTAAAGCAAGAACCGAGAGAATGGCGAAAGCCCAACTGATAAGGCCAACGGCTTTCCAACTGAAGGTGCCAGCAAAAAGCCAAACAGCGATAGGCGCCAATAGAGCGCCGAGATAGCTCATGAAATTGGATTCAGAAATGGCTTGATCGGTTTGATCGCCATGAATGCCCATCAAGACCAAAGGCACAAAGACAACGACCATCGATCCGATGAGACCCATAAGGCCTGCGCCTATAATCGAAACAATCGGGCTTGTGGCTAGTGTGATGATGGTAAAGCCGATAGCCAAGCCTAACGCGCCAATCGCCATGGCTTTCTTACGACCAACGCGTTTTTCCAAAGGGGCGCATAGGAAGCCAGCGATCATCATCCCAAGCGCAAAAGCGCTCGTGTGAAGCGCACCTTCCGCGTAAGTGAGGCCCATTTCGGACCGTAAGAACGGCATGATCGGGCCAATGAGGCTGACTTGAAGCGTTAAAAAGGTGAGGAGGAGATAGGCGGACCATGTCGCCCTATCGCGGTGGATGCTGCTTGAATGTTTCATATTAGCGTTCTACCCGCGTTCGCCTCATGCATCATAAAAAAGCGCTGCCACATGGACCATGTGGCAGCGCTTAAAAAGCTTAAAGACAAGTGGAAGGCTAATTAGCGGGAATAGTCCAGACATACAAAATTTGATCATATTTTTCAATAACTTATAGTATTAAATTTCAAATTGCCGCATATGTGTAGTATGAATTAATTCATATTTACTATATTTCATAATTCAAACTGTAGATAATCTATTAATATTCAAATTAATATTAAAAATATACATGATATATTCTAAAATTCAAACAGTTTATTTCGTTTCAGCATTGGATCGCCTTGCTTGCTCTTCTCTTTGATTCTCGTGCCTTCGCTTTACAGCGCTTAAAGGCTCCGAAAGATAGTAGTTAAGTTCCCGCCAGTTCCATTTTTGCTCCATGGCTTCATCGAGCTCGCCTTCTTGTACCGCATCAATGATCGCCTGGATCGTCTCAAGCAACATATTTAGGCGGCCAACGAGGATCGTAGTTGTCCCATCGGGCAGAACGAGTTTCTTATTATTATACCAAATATTGATGTAAAAATTGCCTTTATTGTCCTTCCACCACCATGGATAGATGCGTTTAGCTCGCTCCCGGGTTCGACGTTCGCCGTCTTCATCCGTGTACCAAACCACTCTGGGGGAATAGTAAGTGCCACCTGTGAGAATGGCGGTGGCGAGACCTAGCTGATCCTTGAGACGATTGGTTATTCTCTCTCGGGTTCGTTCAAGCTTTTCCCGCGCCTTTCTTTCCTCTTGGCGGACTGTTTTTAATCGATT
>DAIOVR010000009.1:0-33675 GCA_036758905.1 Beijerinckiaceae bacterium
CCGGGCATTCCCGTCCACGCCCTTGAGCGAATATTTGAACGCTTCTACACGGACAGGCCTGATCAGGGATTTGGCCAAAATTCCGGGCTGGGCCTTTCCATTTCACGCCAGATCATTGCCGCGCATAATGGCGCTATATGGGCTGAAAATCGCTATTCCGATGCAGAATCCGGCACTGAATCCGAGCCGATAGGTGCACGATTCATCATCCAACTCCCTGCCGCTCACCCATGACACGGGCTTTGGATGTTCAGTCCATTCATGGCAACTGCATCGTCTTAGGCGATTCCGGTATCCTTATTCGTGGGCCATCGGGCAGCGGAAAATCCACGCTTTCACACCGACTGATCAATTTGGCGGGCCAAAATGGCCATTTTGCCCGATTGGTTGGCGATGATCGGATTTTACTACAAGCCAATGGCGGGCGGCTCATTGCCTCAGGCCATCCAGCCATCGCCGGTCAAATTGAAATCCGGGGCATTGGAATTAGCGATGTAGGCTATGAAAATCGGGCTATAATTCGACTTCTCGTCGATTGTGAACCTGTGCTAAGCATTCGCCATCCGGATCCTTTGGATATGTCTGACACACTGTTGGGCATATCTATTCGCCGAATAAGAGTAACACCCCAGAACGCCGAACTGGTTTTGGCGGCGCTGGGCTTGGTCAACTTGTCGATTTAAGTTCTTATGGTACACCAACAAAAGATGAATTGGGTTCGCATTATCCAGTCGTCGCTGGCGTTCATGATGACGATGACGCGCATGAAGGGTATGTCGCAATGATTGGAATGGTCCTCGTTACGCATGGTAGGCTTGCGGTCGAGTTCCTTTCGGCGTTGGAACACGTTGTTGGCCAGCAAAAGCAAATTAAAACCGTTACGATCGGCCCCGAAGACGATATGGAAGTACGACGAACGGAAATTATCGACGCGGTAAGCCACGTCGATTCTGGCGACGGTGTTGTCGTTTTGACCGATATGTTTGGCGGAACACCCTCAAATCTCGCGATTTCGGTCATGGGAACGGGCCGGACGGAAGTGGTCGCGGGGATTAATCTCCCGATGCTGATCAAGCTAGCGAGCGTCAGAAGTGACTGCGATCTTCAGCAAGCCGTCATTCAGGCACAGGATGCCGGACGCAAATATATCAATGTCGCAAGCCAGGTTCTTGCCGGTAAATAATACTGTTTTTTACTTTCTTTAATCTCGGAGTCGAAATTTATGCCGCAGGATATTCAAGGCGCCCCCCTCACCCGAGACGTTGAAATCATTAATAAAAAAGGCCTCCACGCCCGAGCCACCGCCAAATTCGTCCAATGCGCCGACAGCTTCGAGGCCGATATTACTGTGACCCGTTCCGGCGAAACCGTCGGCGGAACATCGATCATGGGCATCTTAACGCTGGGGGCGGGAATCGGCTCAATTATCACGTTAACAGCGTCCGGTCCCCAGGCAGAATTGGCCGTCGAGGCCTTAACCGCGTTGATTAATGGCCGATTTGGCGAATCCGAATAGGCGCTTTGCTCATATAAAGTTTTCTTTATATCTTTGATTGCGCTCAGCGAAGAGCGCGAGTATAAGGTGCGTCGATTATTATGGTCTCCACCCCACAAATTGACGGGAATACAATGAGCACGCACTTTAACGACTATCGGATTGCAGATTTGGGTCTCGCAGATTGGGGCCGCAAGGAATTAACCATCGCCGAAACCGAAATGCCCGGTCTGATGGCGACAAGAGCCGAATATGGCGCTTCTCAACCCCTAAAGGGCGCCAGAATCGCCGGTTCGCTTCATATGACGATCCAAACTGGCGTTTTGATCGAGACCTTAAAGGCGCTTGGCGCCGATGTCCGTTGGGCATCGTGCAACATTTATTCAACCCAAGACCACGCAGCGGCGGCGATAGCGGCAGCAGGCACACCCGTCTTCGCCATTAAAGGCGAAAGTCTTGAAGATTACTGGGACTATACTCACAAAATCTTCGAATGGGCAGATGGCGGCACGCCTAATATGATCCTAGACGACGGCGGCGACGCCACAATGCTCATCCACCTAGGCATGCGAGCCGAAGCCGGCGACACCGCTTTCCTTGAAAAAGCTGAAAACGAAGAAGAAGAAGTACTTTTCGCGTCGATCAAGAAGAGATTGAAGTCAAACCCGGGTTGGTACGGCCGTAACGGTCAAAATATTAAGGGCGTAACCGAAGAAACAACTACTGGAGTTCACCGACTTTATATTATGGCGAACGAAGGAAAGCTTCTTTTCCCTGCCATTAATGTCAACGACTCGGTTACAAAATCGAAGTTCGACAATCTCTACGGCTGCCGCGAGTCACTCGTCGACGGCATCCGCCGCGGAACAGACGTCATGATGGCAGGAAAGGTGGCAATGGTTGCAGGCTTTGGCGACGTCGGCAAAGGCTCGGCAGCCTCGCTACGTAACGCCGGTTGCCGCGTTATGGTATCGGAAGTCGATCCGATTTGCGCGCTACAAGCAGCCATGGAAGGCTACGAAGTAACGACCATGGAAGATGCCGCACCACGGGCGGACATATTTGTCACAGCGACGGGAAATGTCGATGTGATTACCATCGATCATATGAGGGCAATGAAAGATCGCGCTATTGTATGCAATATTGGCCATTTTGATAGCGAAATTCAAATTGCTGCGCTAAAAAACATGAAATGGCACAATGTTAAACCTCAAGTCGATGAAGTCGAATTTGCTGACTCAAAACGAATTATTGTGCTTTCTGAAGGCCGTTTGGTTAATCTAGGAAACGCAACCGGACATCCATCATTCGTGATGTCTGCCTCATTTACGAACCAAACTTTGGCCCAGATCGAATTGTGGACAAAACAAGGCCAATACGACAAAAAAGTATATACGCTCCCTAAGCACTTGGACGAGAAGGTCGCCGCGCTTCATCTTGACAAGATTGGCGTTAAACTAACCAAATTAAGCTCGAAGCAATCCGATTACTTAGGATTACCATCTCAAGGTCCGTTTAAGCCAGACCATTACCGATATTAATTTGTTTAGTTTACCAATGTGAAAAATCCGGCCAACAGGCCGGATTTATTATTTCAATGCCTAAAACTGAAAAAATTACTTCGTACAACTAAGCTAAATTAGTAAGATTGGCCATGATTCGTGAAATTACATCACCAAATCGTAGCAATATCTCAACAGAGTTTAATAAAGAATGTTGTACGACGGAGCAACTGGCTTCATAATTGAACTATTTAAACAGAGCAATTATACTGCATCTGGTTTTATAATATTATCCGTCGGAAGCATATTATTAATTATCAAAACAGTAATTTCGCGCATTTACCAGTTTTATACATCTGCTAATTTTTTACAGAGTGATCCTGATAGGAAGCAGTTTTTAAACCTAGATATTCTTCACGAATTTTCAAAATTGGCACTCCAGTTCATTATCTATTGGACTGAGGATGATCGGCCCAATATCATTGGGAATATAGATCAAATTAAAGAAGATATAGGCTACGCAGATCCACTTAAATTTTCTAGTTGGTTAAATTCTGACGAATCGAAATTAATTGAGTCTGCTCTCTCTAGCCTAAAATTAAGTGGGACAACATTCCAATTTTTTCTACGCGCAAATACTGGAAAATATTTTAATTTTGAGGGTAAAATAATAAAAAATTTGGTCACTCTTAAGATAACAAATGTTGATCATCATCATCAAAATTATTCTAATTTAAATATTGAATATGAAAACCTAAAGATCGAGGCCGTCGGACTCCGGGCTATGCTTGATACCCTTTCCCATCCTATGTGGATTCGAGAACGCGATGGACGTCTTTCCTGGGTTAATGAACAATATGCCTATGCTGTTGATGCAGAACATACCAATGATGTCATCTCCAAACAAATTGAATTTATAGACGCAAATATAAGATCCGAAACTATAAAAAATCTTAAAAAAAATGAAGTTTTCCAAATTAGAATACCAGTAATCGTTTCAGGTCAAAGAAGAATACTTGATATCATCGAAACTCCTTTATCATCTGGATCCATAGGTTATGCAATCGACGTTTCAGATTTAGAGGCCACACGAAATGACTTACAGAGGCAAATGGAGAGTCATGTTCTAACGCTTGATCAATTACCAACTGCCATCGCCATATTTGATGAAAAGCAACAGCTCTTCTTCTGCAATCTTGCATATCGAACCCTATGGCAACTCGACGAAGCATTTACTCTATCTAAGCCAACGGACAGTGAAGTGTTGGATCGCTTGCGCGATACTAAGCGGCTTCCGGAACAGATAGATTTTAAAAGCTGGAAAAAGTCACTACATGAAGCCTACCACTCGCTGGAAACTCAAGAAGGTGCATGGTACCTTCCCGGAGGTCGAACATTACGTGTTGTTGTCAATCCAAACCCGCAAGGTGGCGTTACATATTTATTTGAAGATGTAACAGCTCAATTCGAATTACAGTCTAATTTCAATGCTCTTTCCCGGGTTCAAAGCGAAACATTAGATTCGTTAAAGGAAGGTGTAGCCGTATTTGGAATGGACGGTCGACTAAAATTAAATAACCCAGCATTCGAACTTATGTGGGATATCGACGCGCAAAAAATATCTCAAAATCCACATATTGATGAAATAATTATACATGCAACGCCAATATACGACTCTCCAACAATTTGGAGTAACATAAAAGGCATTATTAGTGGATTTAACGATGCGCGTAAGGGCTACTCCTATCGCATGGAGCGAAAGAATGGAACCATTATCGAATGTACCCTAGCGCCACTGCCCGACGGTGCCACGCTAGTTACCTTTATCGACATTTCCGCAAGCGTTCATGTTGAACGAGCCTTAAAAGATAAAAATGATGCTCTTGAACATGCAGCAAGACTCCGAGAAAATTTTGTTCACCATGTCTCATATCAACTACGTTCACCATTAACTAACGTAATAGGCTTTACCGAACTCCTTGCATCCGGAGCGGCTGGACTGCTCACCCTAAAGCAAAGCGAATATATTGATCATGTATTCCAATCTTCAAATTCATTAATGGCAATTATTGACGATATCCTAGATCTCGCATCATTTGATCGGGGAGAAATCGTTCTCGAACGTAAAAAAATCAATATTAAGGAAACAATCACCACTACAATTACTGCTCTTATGGACCAATTAAAAGACCGTAACCTAACGCTAGACGTCAAAATTTCGAGTGGTATCAATGAATTTTTTCTGGACGAAAAGCGTATTCAGCAGATTTTATTCAATTTATTGTCAAATTCCATAGGATTTTCATCAGAAGGGCAAACAATCACAATTGCAGCCAAATTACAAAAAGGATGCTTAATTATAATTGTAAAAGATATGGGCCGTGGAATCCCCGCTGAAGTAATCGAGCGAGTATTTGACCGTTTTGAGACCTATACAATTGGTTCGCGTCATCGCGGCGCCGGATTAGGCCTGTCGATTGTAAGATCTTTAGTTGAACTACATGGCGGGACTGTCGAAATTAAATCTCAACCCGGTAAGGGTACTATCGTTAGTTGTGTATTTCCACCGGAAGGCATTGAACCTATTCGCGCTGAGGTCGCGCAATGAACCTGAACTCTCCCAGCATCCCTAATAATTCAACATATAATTTATATCTAAATAGCGAAATTGAAACAAAATGCCTCGCCGAAAGTTTAGGCTTCTATCTGAATTCAAACGATCTAGTAACACTATCCGGGGAATTAGGTGTAGGGAAAACTACATTTGCCCGAAACTTAATTCGATATTTGTCTGGTCAACCTAAATTAACAATAACGAGCCCAACATATCTGCTCGTTCAAGAATACGATGGCGTAATAACCAAATTAATTCACGCTGACTTATATCGGTTAACCGATCCAGAAGAGTTAACTGAAATAGGCTTCAACGAATCGTGCGAAAATGCTATTACTATTATCGAATGGCCTGAACGATTACCTGGACTAACTGAAAAAGCCACGGTGGCAATTAAATTCAATTTGACTGACGTAACCGATGTTTTTTCTAGAGACGTTTCCATAACGGCTGATAAAGATCTATTATTATCTATATTAGATCAATATCAAATACATAAGTTCTTAAGTGGGTGTGATTGGATAGAGGCATCCAGAACATTAATATCAGGTGATGCATCCGGACGCAGGTACGAACGCTTAACGAAAGATTCTGCTAGTGCTGTACTGATGATTGTCCCGCAAACTAAACCGGAGCCAATCTTAAGAAATAATCTAACGTATAAGAAAATTGCAAAATTGTCGGTTTCCCTGAATACTTTTGTTGCAGCTTGCAATGCACTTCTAGATCAGGGCTTTAGTGCCCCTAAAATATTGAGTTACGATATAAAAAATGGCCTGATACTTACGGAGGATCTCGGATCAGATTATATTTATAACAGCGCAGGACCAATCATAGAAAGATATCAAGAAGCCGTTGACTTTCTTACGACACTACACGGGACTAATACACCACAAGAAATTCCGATATATGAAGGTGCATTCTATCAAATACCAAAATATGATACGGAAGCGCTTCTAATTGAGGTCGAATTATTTATTGAATGGTATATTCCAAATTTAACCGACTATCATTTATCGATCGAAGCGCGTTTGAGCTATTTAGCTATATGGAAACGCCTGATAGAGCCAAGACAAGCTGAACCGCATGGCTGGACACTAAGGGATTTTCATTCTCCTAACATATTGTGGCTGAACCAACGTTCGGGGATTAAAAGAGTTGGCTTAATCGATATTCAGGATATGGTTTGGGGGCACCGAGCCTATGACTTGGCATCACTTTTACAAGATGCGCGAATTAACATCTCACCTGATTTGGAGTTAGATTTATTCGAAAGGTATGTCCGAATAAACGCCGCCAAAGATCCTAATTTTGACGTCAAAGCCTTTACCGAATCCTACACAATATATGCGCTTCAACGAATAACAAAAATACTTGGGATCTTTGTTCGCCTTAAGCTTAGAGATAACAAGCCAGAATACTATAAATTGATACCACAGCTCATCGGCTACCTACGCCGAAATATATCTCATCCGGTCTTAAATGAATACCGCGAGTGGTTATGTATGCATTGCCCCGCCGTACTCAATGATAAATCTGATGAAGGCTGCTAATCATGAACAGTGAATACCGTACGCCTAAAAGTGCGATGATTCTTGCGGCTGGCTTGGGTGTACGTATGCGACCGATAACATATGAGACACCCAAACCCCTCATAAAAATTGGTGAAAAGTCTCTAATACAATTTAATTTGGAAGCCTTGGTCAAAGCCGGCACTACCAATGTCGTTGTTAACATACACTACTTACCTCTAAAAATGACTGAGTTTCTTAAAAATTTTCGATTGCTGAATATTAAAATCTCAAACGAAGAAAGTGAATTACTTGACTCAGGTGGTGGAATAAAAAACGCACTTCATCTTCTCGGCAATTCACCATTTTTTATACTCAACGCGGACTCATATTGGATCGATGGCGCAGCCCCAAATTTGGACCGCCTGTCAAATGCATGGGACCCAGGACGAATGGACATTTTGTTATTGCTTGCTGCAGGAACACAAATAACCGGTTACACCGGTTATGGTGATTTCATGATGAATTCAAATGGTGAATTAACCAGGCGCCCAGAGAAAGTGGTTGCTCCATTCGTCTATGCGGGCGTCGCCCTGATCAATTCACAAATATTCAATCAAACACCTAATGGTGCATTTTCATTAAATTTACTTTTTGACCAGGCAATAAAGAAAAGAAGGCTGTATGGGCTCAGGTTAGATGGAGACTGGTATCACGTTGGTACGCCTGATGCCATTTCTGACGCCGAGCAAAAAATGAACATTAATAAGTATTGATAATCATAATGTCATATGTCCATTCGAAAATTTACACGATATCACCAATGGTATCGTTTGTGGATACCTTAGCAAAAAGCATCGTCGACGGACTACTAATTAAAGACTGGCCAAATCAAATGTCAGCCTTTTCATTATCGTCGGCAACAATTTACATGCCGACCAAACGATCCGCCGGGATGCTAAGAGAAGCCCTTATAGCACAAACACAATATACAAGTATCTTTCTTCCTAAAATAATTACTATTGGAGAAATTGGTGGCGATGAAAATAACTTATCTGTCGAGAATTCTCTTGAAAATCTATTAGTCCAGAAAAGCGCTTTAACAGAGATTTCGCCCTTAAAACGGCGGCTTATCCTAACCAAATTAATTATGTCTTGGTCGCAAAAAATTAGAGACTCGCTAAATTTTGACGGCTTAGATATTGATACTTCAGAAAATTCATACGCTTCCACACCCAATGAAATATCAGATTTTTCAGTAGCAAGGACAATCAGTGATGGATTAGCGCTCGCCGATTCTCTCGGGCATTTAATAGATACCTTGGTTATCTATAAAAAAACATGGCAAGATGTGCATTCGCTTTTGCCCCAAGATCTTTCGGATGAGTACTGGAGCCTATCAAAAGACTTCTTGCAAATTGCCGCTGAAGCTTGGCCGGCCTATTGTCAACAAGAAGGCGTAATGGATGCCGCGGAGCGACGAAATTTAATAATTTCCGAAGAAGCAGATCGCTTATTAAAGGAATTGCCTAAAACGCCCATTATAATTGCCGGCTCAACAGGCTCAATGCCGTCTACCGCCAAATTAATTAGTGCAATTGCCAAATTGCCAAATGGGGCGGTCGTTTTGCCAGGTCTCGATCAATATCTAGATATTGAATCGTGCAAAATTTTAGAAAATGTTAAAAGTAAAACAAATAATGCAAGTCATCCTCAGTCCTTGCTATCCAAATTGGTTCTACAAATTGGCGCTAAACGCGAAGAAGTCGTAAACCTATCCCAAGCCACAAAGTCACAAAAATTTAGAGAAATTTTTCTATCCGAGTGTATGCGGCCTCATGAAACAGCTCATCTTTGGTCAAGCCTAGATGAACGAATAAAAGGCAAAGAAGTTTTAGAGGGACTACAAGGCATATCCCTAATTGAGTCGGAAAATGAACGAGAAGAGACGATAGCCATTTCCTTAATTCTACGTGCATCGCTCGAAATACCTGGCCAAATCGCTGCGCTTGTTACGCCTGATAGGTCGATAGCAAAACGTGTAAATTCTGAACTTTTGAGATGGGGAATTGTAACAGATGATAGTGCTGGGACCCCCTTACAGCGATCGTCATTAGGCACTTTGGTAAGCTTGCTAATAAATGCTATAGTTGAAGGGTTTTCACCAGTTTCCCTATTAGCTTTGCTAAATCATAATGAAGCTAATTTGGGCCTACATAAAGAAACAATTAGGAAGGGAATTTCTGCTATTGACATAGGGTTATCTCGCATTGTTCTAAAGAGTAATGATATCGATGGTATTAAAGATACTTTACGAGAAGTAATTGATAACCGAAATGGTAATTTTAGCCTAAATCCCGTTGGGCGTATTTCCGAAGACGACTGGAAATCTGCAGAAACTGTTTTAGACAGATTGTATGAGATATATGAACTATTTCGGAATTTAAATAAAAATGAAATGGTAACTTTTTCAAATCACCTGAATACGGCTATAAGGCTTATAATATCTTCACCCGACGACCCAAATGGAATGAGAGATATTAGTGGATTATCGGAGATGTCCGAGCTCTTCAACGTCATCCAATCGTCCAAGGCATTGGAACTGAAATCACCAATCGTTGGCTATATTACATTTTTTGAAAAATTAATGGAAGGGTATACTGTAACTAAACAATCAGCTTCGCACCCGCGAATAAAGATACTAGGCTTACTCGAAGCAAGGCTACTTCGTTTCGATTTAGTTATTTTGGGCGGCCTTGACGAAGGTATATGGCCTCCACAAATAAGTTCTGACCCATTTTTAAACCGGCCTTGGCGCGAAGAACTTGGGCTGCCTACTCCAGAGCGACGAATTGGGCAAACGGCTCACGATCTCATATCAGCACTTGGTGCCGATACTGTAGTGATCACACGCTCTCTAAAGCGTGCTGGATCTCCGATGATAGCGTCTCGCTTTATTCAAAGGATGATTGCTGTTGCTGGGGAGGAAACATTTAAAACAGTTATTAATAGAGGAAAGACAATCTTAGAATTAGCCCGGAAGATTGACGAAGCCCAGTTGAGCAAAGCCGAAATGAGGCCTGGGCCTATCCCCCCCCAACACCTTTTACCTAAAAAATTAAGCGTTACTGAAATCGAGCTTCTTCGTCGTGATCCCTATTCTATATATGCAAAACATGTTTTGAAACTCGACCATCTCGAGAAAATTGGATATCGGTTCGGAAGCAGCGAGCGTGGTAACATTTACCATTTAATACTATCTCGTTTCGCAGAAGAATGGCCTGTAGAACTTCCGGATAATGCATTAGACGAATTCCTTGCAATTAGTGAGAAGGTTTTAACATCATACAACCATAAATTATTACTTGAACCGTTCTGGTCGGTTAGGCTCCGCGAAACGGGTAAATGGTATATTCAGTGGGAAAAGGTACGTCGTAACACTCTTGACTCACCTTTAGCGATAGAGCGACGTGGGGCGCTTACGATTAACCTTCCTCGTGGTGGAGAATTCACATTGAGCGGACAGGTTGATCGGATTGAATTTCTAAAAAATGGTGAGTTCAATATTATTGATTACAAAACTGGTAGGGTGCCAAGTCTGCCGCAGGTTGAAACTGGATTATCGCCGCAGTTAACACTTGAAGCTGCAATGCTAAAACGCAAAGCGTTCACCGGACTTTTAGGAAACATTCCGCGTGATCTGATTTATGTAAAAATTGGCAGCAAACGTGGTGGCGAAGAGAAGTATGTCCGTGATTTTAAGAAGTTCTCCAACTGTGATAGACTTGTTGAACGTCATTTCTCGGAATTCATTAGACTCGTAGACGCTCACTGGAATGGTTCGCGTCCGTTCTACTCACGCCCGCACCCCCAATTTACGACGGATTTCGGTCGATATGATCATTTATCTAGAGTTCGAGAATGGTCACTTATTACTGAAGACATGGATATCGGAGACGAAGAATGAATTTATCCGATATTTTAGATCAAACTGAAAAAACACAGGCACGTGCATCGAATCCAAAATCTTCAGCCTTCGTCTCAGCAAACGCAGGATCGGGCAAAACTTATGTGCTTGTTAAGCGAATTCTTCGATTGCTCATAGAAGGGATTGATCCCGCACGAATTCTAGCACTGACTTATACGACAACAGCAGCTGCGAATATGTCTATACGAGTATTTCGTGAACTTTCTGAATGGGTTAGCCTAGACGACGATGCTTTGACAAAAAGAATCGCGCAATTAGATCAATCCGAAGTAACGCAATTCCGCTTGAGGCTAGCGCGGCAGTTATTTGCTCGCGCTGTTGAAACGCCCGGCGGACTAAAAATCCAAACGATCCATGCTTTTTGTGAAAGGATACTTCATTTATTTCCATTTGAGGCTAATGTTCCGGCAAATTTTGAAATCGTCGATGATCATATTCAGTCTAAGCTGATGGCAACTACTAGAAATAAGATCATTGGCCAATTATCTTTGAATAGCCGAGACGAATTAACGGCCAGTATTATTGAGCTTATTGATCTTATTGGTGAACAAGAATTTGATTCTTTAATAGGAACTTCAATAAAGCGAACTCAAGACATTCGGCGAGTAATTAAAGATCCGAAATTAATAGCTGAGTTGTGTGATAAAATAAGAGCTAATTTAAATTTGTGCTCAACTCTGACGATCGATGATCTATGGGAAAGAATATACGGTAACCGCTTAACCGAGTACGAATGTAATGAGTTTGGCAGCATACTTCTGAAGTCCACCCCGAACGATCAAAGAATTGGTCAGGCCATTATAGAGTCTACTACATGGGATTTTTCTGAAGCTTGGAAAAATTCCTATTTTGCAGCCTTTTTTACCTCTTCGATGGAACCTCGATCTGAGCGTGGATTTATTACTAGTCGTATTCGAGATGAATATCCGATTATTTTTGATAAGCTGTTACAAGAAAGGGATAGACTCTCAATACTTTATGATCAAATAAAGACCATTAAAGCCTATGCGCGCACACGAGGATTGCTGATCGTCACTAATGCATATTTAACTACATACGATGCTCAAAAAATTTCCGCCGGAATGCTAGATTTTGATGACTTAATCTTGAAAACGAAGGAGTTATTGAACCGAACGAGTGCACAATGGATATTATATAAATTGGATAATGGTATTGAACATATTTTATTAGATGAAGCACAAGATACGAGCCCCAACCAATGGGAAATATTAAAGCTTCTTACGGCAGAGTTTTATTCCGGCGAATCAAGCAAGCGTGGGATCCGAACGATTTTTGCCGTTGGTGATCCCAAGCAATCAATTTATAGCTTTCAAGGTGCCGAACCAAATGCTTTTTCAGCCAATAGAATGTTTTTTAAAAATAAATTCAAACCTCTTTCAGACAATGAGCAATGGGATAGACAATCATTTTATGACGAAAAATTAACAGTATCCTTTCGATCAACACCTGAAATTCTCTATGCTGTAGATCAAATTTTTAAAGACCCTGAAAATTATCAAGGCCTAGATCAGTTCCCTGAAGCAACGATACATTCCAGCCAACGGTTGAACGATACTGGGCTGGTTGAACTATGGAAGCCTATTAATACGGAAAAAAAGGTTACAAGCGAGAAGTGGGACGCTCCGTTAGATACGATGGAGAGTGAATCTTCCATCGTCATTCTGGCACGTAATATAGCGAGCCACATTAACATGCTCATTAATCCTAATTCAAATCAACGAATTTTTGACAGCAAAGATGGACAAAGAAGGATAGAAGCTGGCGATATATTGATCTTGGTACGTAAGAGAGGGAAGCTATTTGACGCGATAATTCGATTGCTCAAAGAGAAAGGGCTACCAGTTTCAGGTGCAGATCGATTAAACCTCAATGATCATATCGCCATTATGGATCTTATCGCATTAGGTAAATGCGTTATCACGCCAGAGGACGATCTTACACTTGCAACACTTTTAAAATCGCCTCTCTTTGAATTTTGTGAAGATGAGCTTCTGCTGCTGGCCGCAGAACGTAATGGTTCACTTATAGACGCTTTATACAACGATACTAGAATTGAAAAATTCAAATCTGCAAAAGTAATTTTTCGAAACTATCAAGTCGCTTCACGCGATGGTGGACCGTTTTCTTTTTATTCGTTTGTTTTGGGAGCCTGTGGTGGACGGCGTTTATTTAGAAAGCGATTTGGGGCAGAGGCAGACGATGTTATCGATGAGTTTCTGCGTCTCGCGCTAGAACATGAGCAAAAACAAGCGCCGTCATTGCTTAGGTTTATCGATAATTTTATTTCGTCCGATTTTACCGTTAAGAGGGATATGGATTCGGGGCGAAATCAAATTCGCGTTATGACTGTACATGGTGCAAAGGGATTGGAAGCTCCGGTTGTTTATATGCCCGACACGTTCGGCAGCGCAGTAGATAAGCAAAAGATAGATCCGATTTTCAATATTTCGAATGATCCAAATGAGTATATTCCTATATGGTCGCCGTCTCAGGCGACTGATAGTAAAATGATCTCAAAATTACGCGAAATTGAATATAATAAAGAAGCTGAGGAGCATAGGCGATTACTTTATGTTGCTATGACTCGTGCACGAGACCGCTTATATATATTGGGTTTCAATAATAAAAAGAGCCGTCCGAAAGATTGTTGGTATTCGATTATTGAAACTGCGCTTTCTGATCAGATGGTTGATGTTACCGATGGGTCGGCTCCGGTCGGGGCTAAGCGATTGCAGTTGAAGCCGTTTCCTGCGCCGGAACCAATTGTTCAACCAAATCGAGTGGATGAAAAAAGTGAATTACCTCAATGGGTTACCACAAACCCTCCGGCAGAGGAATATGTTAGGGAGCCTTTGCGGCCGTCGGAGGCGTTAGGTTTTACGCCTTCTGATGTGAAGCATGCCGATAGTCAGCTTACACCGAATGCTCGGCGACGCGGGATTTTAATCCATAAGTTATTGGAATATCTGCCGGAAATTGCTGAGGAACAACGGCAATTTGTTTCTCAGGAATACCTGAAAACGCAGGCATCCGACCTGAGCCTCGACGAGCATATCGATATTAGTCAAACCGCTATTAAAACATTGAATTTATTGGGTATTTCGGCTCTTTTTTCAAAAGATAGCCGAGCGGAAATTGATATTGCTGGTGAGTTAGAGCGCGAGGGAAAGCCACCTCGGAAGGTAATTGGCACAATTGATCGGATTGCGATTACCGAAGATACTGTTTTCATTGGAGATTTTAAAACAACGGTGTCACCGCCACGCTCACCTGAGGAGGTGCCGGATCACACGGTTGCACAGCTCGCTATCTATGGTTCACTGGTTTCCGGCATGTTCCCAGACAAAAAAATACGCTGTTTTGCGATATATACGGAAGGCCCAGAAGCAATAGAACTGCCGGTTGAGATACTTAACAGGGCACTTTCGATTATTGAATGATAGATGTTCCCTTGACGATCAGGGTGCTCGTTCATAGGTTCAGGCCGAACAGCCCGATTCTGGGCCGAGGGGATAAAACATGACCGCCGCTGTTACCGATTCCAGCTTTGATGCTGATGTACTTAAATCCGCTGAACCCGTAGTTGTAGACTTCTGGGCTGAGTGGTGTGGCCCTTGCCGCATGATTGCGCCTGCCCTTGAAGACATCTCGAAGGAGATGGCTGGCAAGGTCAAGATCGTCAAATTGAATGTTGATGAAAACCCAGCCATTGCCGCGCAATATGGCATTCGTTCCATTCCTACTTTGATGATTTTCAAAGGCGGTGCGTTGGCCGCGCAGAAGGTTGGCGCAGCATCGAAGAATGATCTTTCAAAATGGATTTCTTCGGCTGTCTAATTTCGGCTTATCGGAAGAATACCAACGTCGTTAAAAGATAGGTCGGGATCAGTATACTTCCCGACCACAGCATATAACCAAAAAAGCTTGGCATTTTTACACCACGGTCTTTTGCAATCGCATAGACCATGAAATTTGGTGCATTGCCGATATAGGTATTGGCGCCCATAAAGACGGCACCTGCTGATATACCAATGAGCGTTAACGTATCTTGGTCCATCAAATGGTGAGCATCTCCCCCGGCAAGTTCAAAGAAGACAAGATAGGTTGGTGCATTATCGAGGAATGATGAGAGGATTCCTGTAAGCCAAAAATAGGCCTGCGGATTGGAAGCTCCATCAGCATGACTGACAAGTGCGACGAGTGGTGCAAAAGCACCTTGGGATCCCGCCTTTAACATGGCGATCACCGGAATCATTGTTATAAAAATTCCGGAAAATAATTTAGCCACTTCGAGAATTGGCCCCCAACTAAATTCATTATCCCTACGATCGCTCGACTTCGTGAGTTGAAGCGAAGCGAGTGTAACGAAGATCATAATTCCATCGCGGGCGACGTCTTGGCCTTCTAATGAAATACCTGCAAGCGTTATGAGAATGCCGGGCTTCCACGAAGCACTCATCAAAACAGCAGCTATAATACACCCAATCAAAAGAAGATTAATCGATCCGCTGATACTAAGTTTTGAGTCAGGCGTAGGATCACGCTCTACGCCCTCCTTGGCATAGAGGTAGATGTCCAAAGCGATAAAGGCAGCAAGGACAATGCCACCAACAAACAGTGTTTCGCGGTACAGATGGAGTGTGGTCCAAAAAAAGCCGACCCCTTTTAAAAATCCTAAAAATAAAGGTGGATCACCGAGCGGTGTCAAAGATCCCCCAATGTTAGAAACAAGAAAAATAAAAAAAACAACGACGTGGACATTATGTTTCCGATTATCATTGGCACGAATGAGCGGTCGGATTAAAATCATTGATGCACCGGTTGTTCCGATGATGCTCGCTAGGATTGATCCAATAACAAGAATAGCTACATTGGTGGTCGGCGCGCCATGCAAATTACCCCGGACGACAATACCACCCGCTGTAGTAAACAAAGCAAGCAGCATTACGATAAAAGGTATATAATCGAGAAAGACCGTGTGGATGAGAGCGGTTAAGGTTTCCCCACTGCCCACAAAAATTAAGAGCGGCGTAAGCAAAAGAAAAGACCAGAATAGAGCCACCTTACCTTGATGTTGCTCCCAAAGGTGATGGCTTATCAAAGGAAATACGGCGATAGAAACTAACAGTCCTAGAAAAGGTAGCGCCCAAAATGGGCCGAAGGTCGCGCCGTTAATTCCATCAGATGCGAAAGCAGAACTTGACGATGTAAGTACGGCGTACAACCCGATAACGATGTTTCGATATTGGCTCATCGATTGCTCCCCTTCATCATTTCTTGTTAGGCTTAAAATGCGGACTAAAAAGTTCGCTTAGTTCTTTACATCCTCGAACCTTCTCGCCAGTTCAAATCCCCAACCCAATGGATCATTGGGTTCAATCAAGAACTCCCCCTCGCCCGCATAATAACCTTGCCCACCAACTTGAACCGTGACTGCATCCGATGCAGAAAATTCTACTCGATCTTTCACTTTTCCAGTGAAGGGTTCGCCTGATATTCCTTTAAACGTACGGGTCGTACCAGGTTTGATTAAACCCTTAGCATGATCAAGCGCCATACGCGCTGTAACACCCGAACCCGTCGGACTACGATCAATTTGCCGCTCGGCAAAAACGCACAGATTCCAGCTTTCATCCGAAATTGCAGCATCATCGGTAAGAATGGTACCATAAAGAAAACCAAGATCCGGTGCTTCAGGGTGTGTGAGGCTTGTTCCGGCACGGACCTGATCCGTTAATGCTCCTGCAGCATTCACTAGCTCATCAACGGGTGTCTTGAAAAAATCCAGCCCGAAGCGAGACGAAGGGAGAATGCAGTAAAATGCACCACCATATGAAATATCGGTTATAATCGAGCCAAAGCCAGGAACATCAATTTTAAGATCACGGGCAAAAGGAAAGGCGGGCACGCTCTCAAAACTGACATGCGTCACCTCTCCCTTTTCAACCGTGCATGCAAGGCGCAAAAGTCCACAGGGAGCCTCGATCGCAAAGGTCGTGATTGGTTCGGTCTTGGGCACCAGGCCCTGATCCACAACCCACCGTCCAATGGCGATGGTCGCGTGGCCGCACATGGTTGAGTAACCTTCATGATGCGTGAAAAGGACACCAATCACCGCTTCAGGGTGCGAGGGCTCGACGGGAATAACTCCATACATGCCCGAGTGGCCGCGTGGCTCATAATTCATAGCCTGACGGAGATGATCGTGATTTTCCTTAGCGTCCCGCCGCCTATCCAAAATCGTTGGACCTTTAAGCGAAGGATAACCCTTTGTAACGATACGCACCGGCTCGCCCGCCGTATGCATGTCCGTATAACCTAGGCGTGTAAGTGTCATGTGATGCGCCTTTTAAAACTATCTACTAACGTGATAACCGAGTGTGAGGGAAGCTTGCGCTGGTTTCAAGCGCGGCGCATGCTGATATCCCATTTAATGTTTTAGGGAGCGACCATGCTTAGAGCCTTGCAGATCGGAATCATTGGATTAGGCATCGTGCTCGGCAGTGGGATGGCAGCTCGTGCTGATTCAATCGATGGCACGTGGTGTTCCGAGCGTGATCATCGGCAGATGACGATTACGGGGCCTAATGCGACTTTACCCGGAGGGCGACACATTATCGGCGAATATACCCGGCATCGTTTTAGTTTTTCGATTCCCATGCCCGATGCCGATGCGGGAAAGATAATGGTCTTGCGATTAATGGGCGAACTATTGATGGTATCGGTTATCGCTTCGACCGATGGCTTGATGCCATCGGAACCTGAGAATTGGAAACGCTGCGAATTAACAAGCTAATCTGGGCACGTCTCGTTGGCTGCCAAAATTTCACCCGCCAGATAGAGCGACCCCGTCATTAAAATGCGCGGCGGAACGGGCCATGGTAGGCCGGCAATCGAATGGAGGGCTGTAATGAAACTATCGGAGATCTGGGCGTTCAGTCCTGCCTCCGCCGCCATTGCCGCCACCTCTTGCGGTGAACGCGCCATTTTTTGGCTTGGTATGGGGACCGCAATAACTTCGGTTGCCAATCCGCTAAAGGCCTGCAGGAAAGCGGAAGAATCCTTTGTCGCCAACATTCCGACGATCATAATAAGCGGGCGTGGAAGGCGGTTTTGAAAATCGCGCATGGCGGCAGCCAACACTTTGCCTCCATCCGGATTATGCCCGCCATCGAGCCATAATTCCGAACCCTCAGGGATCGATTGTGTAAGCGTGCCATGGCGCAGATTTTGAAGCCGTGCGGGCCAAGAGGCATTAGCGATGCCCTGCTCAAAGGCGGATAAAGGCAAAGAAGCAAAGCCAGCCGCCCTTAATGCGGCAATAGCGGTTCCAGCATTCGATTGCTGATGCTTTCCGGGTAGTCGCGGAAGAGGCAAGTCAAGCAGACCCACTTCGTCTTGATAGATCAGCCGTCCATCTTCTTCATAGGTTTGAAACTGTTGCCCGCTGACGATGAGTTTCGCGCCGGCTTTGAACGCTTGTCTTTCAAGCACAGTTTCGGCTTCAGGATGTTCTTGCTGAGCGATAATGGCAGGAATGCCCCGCTTGAAAATTCCGGCTTTGGCTTTGGCGATCAATTCAAGCGTATCGCCTAAATATTCAGAGTGATCCATTGAGACCGGTGTAACAACGGTTGCGAGTGCCGTGTCAATCACATTGGTCGCGTCGAACTCGCCGCCTAAACCTACTTCCAACAAAAGTATGTCGGCGGGATGTTCGGAAAAGAGAAGAAAAGCGGCAGCCGTCGTCATTTCAAAAACGGTAATGGCTTCACCTTTATTGGCCGCTTCGCAACGCTCGAAAGCATCAACAAGAAGTGCCTCGGAAACAAGCTTCCCGCCCCCTGTAGCGCCCAAGCGAATACGCTCATGAAAACGAACGAGATGCGGCGAGGTATAAACATGAACCTTAAGATCTGCGGCTTCCAAAATAGATCGCATAAAAGCAACCGTGGAGCCTTTGCCATTTGTACCTGCAACATGAATAACAGGTGGCAATCGACGATGCGGATTGCCCAATGCGTCGAGCAATCGCAGCAGCCGACCAAGCGATAAATCAATCAGTTTGGGATGGAGCGCCAAAAAGCGCTCCATCAAAAGATCGGATGCATTCATCCTATTGTACTCAGCGTGCAACCGTCATCATGATTTCAACGGTATAGATCGGTGCGGCCAGCTTTGACTCAACCGTTGCGCGGGCTGGCGTTGAACCTGGAACAATCCACGCATCCCATTCGGCATTCATTTCGGCAAAAGTCGAAATATCGGAAAGCCAAATATTGGTCGACAAAATCTTTGTCTTATCGGTGCCGGCTTCTGCCAAAATGGCGTCGATTTGTTGCAGAATATCTTTGGTCTGTTCGCCAACGCTTTTGCCTTTAGCCGCATCTGCGACCTGACCTGCGAGGTAAACGGTATTGCCGTGAATGACGGCCTTGCTCATGCGGGGACCCGCGCCAATGCGTGTAATCGTCATGGATAATTTCCTTTGTTGCTTAGCGTTACCCCGACCCACCGAAGCACGCACGGCAAATGCCCTAGCTTGCATTAGGCCTATACGCAACCCGGCGGGTGTTGCCCAAGCCTGTCCATGAGAGTAGGAAAGCCCATTAAACGGGCTTTTGGCTTGAAGGAAACTATCGATGGATCGCGAATATTTGGTCGAACGACGTAAATTGAGCCGCCGCGTGACGTTTTGGCGCGCTTTGACGTTTCTAATTGCCCTCGCAGTCATCCTTGTGGCCGGATTTTATGCGGCCGGTGGCGGCCAGATGGAACGGCGATTGGCTCATATCGCCAAATTGAAAATCTCAGGCGTGATCACCGGCGATGACGCGACCATAAGGCTGATTCACGATGTTGAAGAGAGCAATGCCAAAGGGGCTCTGATTGTTATTGAAAGCCCAGGCGGCACCGTCACGGGTTCCGAGGCTCTGTATGAGGCTTTGAGAAAGCTTTCGGCAAAGAAGCCGACGGTAGCCCTTGTAGACGGCATGGCAGCCTCTGGCGGCTTTATTGCCGCTATCGGCACCGATCATATTATTGCCCGTGAAACCTCTATTGTCGGCTCTATTGGCGTTTTATTCCAATATCCCGATGTCGTGCGGATGCTTGATTTGATTGGTGTAAAGGTTGAATCGATCAAATCATCGCCTTTGAAGGCCGCCCCGAGCCCGATTGAATCGGCAACGCCTGAATCCCGTGCAGCGATTGCGGCCTTGGTCAACGCCAATTTCGAGTGGTTCAAGGCGCTTGTCAAAGATCGCCGGCATCTGGACGATGCAGAATTGGCTGCGGTATCCGATGGACGGGTCTTTACTGGCAAGCAAGGCGTTGAGCTGATGCTCGTTGACGAATTGGGTTCTGAAGATCAGGCGATTGCCTGGCTTGAAAAGGAACGGGGTTTGTCGAAAGGCTTACCCGTCCGCGAATGGCATCCGCATGGTCTTGCCGAACGGTGGGGGCTGACCGAAAACGCCGCCTCCATCTTCAAAATGGCGGGATTTGAGAAGATTGGTTCGGCTCTAGAGCAACTTGGAGAAGCCTCTCGGGCGCATGTGCTTGACGGTATGCTGGTCCTCTGGCACCCTTAAGATCCAATAGTTACAAGGGTTTCGATCCGCCTTCGGCGCTTAAAGATAGAAGAAGCAGAATGATTAAGTCAGAACTCGTTCAGAAAATTGCGGATCAATATCCGGAACTTTACCAACGCGACGCGGAAAACGTCGTCAATGCCATTCTCGATGAGATCGTTGATGCGTTAGCACGGGGCGATCGGGTCGAAATTCGCGGCTTCGGTGCTTTTTCTGTGAAGAAGCGCGATGCTCGGCTCGGACGCAATCCGCGCACTGGCGAACATGTATCGGTTGCCGAGAAGGTTGTCCCAGTATTTAAGGCTGGCAAAGAAATGCGCTTCCGCCTCAATATGGAAGCGCCACGCGGCTGAGCGATTAAGCCAAGAGGGTATCATGAAGGCATGGCTGCGGGCGGTTATTCTTGTACCCGTGGCGGTGGTGATGGTGTGTTTTGCGCTTGCCAATCGGGCCCTCATAGTGCTGCGGCTTGATCCTTTTGACGTGATCGATCCGCCGCCAACCTTTGAAATGCCGCTATTTTTGCCCATTTTTGTGGGTGTGATCGTGGGTGTCCTCATCGGTGGGATCGCGATGTGGATCGCGCAAGGGCGTCATAGGCGTGCGGTTCGCATGCATTTACGAACCATTGAGATGCAGCGCCGACAGGCCGATGAACTCGCCAAATTGCGGGATGTTCAACAGCTGCCTCCTACTCCCTTTATCGGCTGAACTGGAGCCACGAGGAAATCATGAAAGTTCTATCGGCCGCCGATATTGATGCAGCATTAAATCCCGTTTTACTGGCCGATGCGCTTGCCCATGCCTTCCGCGCGGAAATTGTTGCGCCTGTGCGGCATCACCATGAGATCGAGCGTCCGGATGCCGATGCGACGCTTCTTTTGATGCCCGCATGGACCGGACGTGACGCACAAGCCCCTTTTGTCGGCACCAAGATTGTGACCGTCTATCCGAGCAATGGCGCCAAGGACCTTCCCGCCGTGATGGGCACCTATCTTTTGCTTGATGGCGCAACGGGTGCGCCTTTGGCCGCGATGGATGGTGCTAGGCTCACGGTTTGGCGGACGGCGGCAGCCTCGGCGCTTGCGGCGCGGTATTGCGTGCGGCCTGACGCTTCAAAAATGGTGATGGTGGGCGCAGGTGCGCTTGCCCCTTTCTTTATCAAAGCCCATTGCGCCACGAGCCCGATCAAGGAGGTTTCGCTCTGGAACCATCGCCCAGAACGCGCCGAGGCTGTCGCTTCGGAATTGCGCCAAGAAGGCTATCCGGTCCGTGCGGTCACGAATTTAGAGGCAGCGGTGCGCGAGGCCGATCTGATTTCAACCGCCACCCTTTCAAGTGAGCCATTGGTGCGGGGCGAATGGCTGAAGGCCGGTGCTCATCTGGATTGCGTCGGAGCCTTTAAGCCCTCGATGCGGGAAACCGATGACGAGGCGGTCAAACGCGCGAGCCTTTTCTGTGATACCCGTGGCGGGGCTTTAAAAGAGGGCGGCGATTATGCCCAACCACTCGCAGCGGGAATCATCAACGAGAGCGATATCAAGGCCGATTTATATGATTTGACGCGCGGCAAACATCGCGGTCGGGCCAGTTCGCAGGAAATTACGATGTTTAAGTCGGTCGGCGCCGCGATTGAGGATTTGGCGGCGGCTATGCTGGTTTGGGAACGCGTCGGGCAGGCGTAAATCAAATTCAACGCCGATATAGACTTGCCTCAGACGCTGTGCGAAACCGTTACGATGTCCACGATCATCAAAATTTGCGGATTAAAAACGCCTGAAACGCTGGCTGTTGCTTTGGATGCCGGGGCGGACTGGGTTGGATTTGTATTTTTCACGAAATCTCCGCGCCATATCAGCCATCATGAAGCCCAAGCGCTAGGAAATCTTGTGCAAAGGCGAGCCAAAAAAATAGCGTTGATGGTTGATGCAGATGACGATGCGATTGCCGCTATTGTTGATGCGCTTAGGCCCGATATGCTCCAATTACACGGCTCGGAGGCTCCAGAGCGTGTTGCATCCATCCGTGCGACATTTGGCCTGCCCCTTATCAAGGCCGTCGGTATTTCCGATTCAGACGACATAAAGGCAGCGCGCAGCTATGAAAGTGTAGCGGATTGGCTCTTATTGGATGCCAAGCCGCCAAAAGGCGCCGATTTGCCGGGTGGTAACGGGGTGCGGTTTGATTGGAACCTGT
Organism: Beijerinckiaceae bacterium; assembly: GCA_036758905.1. Lineage (GTDB taxonomy): Bacteria > Pseudomonadota > Alphaproteobacteria > Rhizobiales > Beijerinckiaceae > CAIUPE01. The sequence goes on from DAIOVR010000009.1 coordinate 22,921, forward strand.
TAGCGGGACTTGACCTTGCAAAGCCCTTTATGATCTCAGGTGGGTTAGACCCCGCCAATGTTGCCGAAGCCCTAAGGGTTTCGAATGCTCAGGGCGTCGATGTTTCCTCTGGTGTTGAAAGCGCGCCAGGCGTTAAAGATCCGGTTCGGATCAAAGCTTTTATTGAGGCCGCTCGCGAGGCGGATCGGATAAGATTGGGAAGGAATACGGCTCGATGACCATTCAGCAGACGCTCAATTCGTTCCGGACGGGACCTGATGAGACGGGACATTTTGGTAATTTCGGCGGTCGCTTTGTCGCCGAAACCCTGATGCCACTTATTCTCGATCTGGAAAAAGCCTACACCGAGGCTAAAGCTGATCCGGCGTTTCACGCGGAGCTTACCTCCTTCCACACGCATTATGTCGGCCGCCCTAGCCCGCTTTATTTTGCAGAACGCCTTACCGAGCATGTGGGCGGCGCAAAAATCTATTTAAAGCGCGACGAGCTCAACCACACCGGCGCGCATAAAATCAACAATGTGCTCGGCCAAATTTTGCTGGCCCGCCGCATGGGCAAAACGCGTATCATTGCCGAGACGGGTGCGGGCCAACACGGTGTTGCAACGGCCACGGCTTGTGCGCGTTTCGGACTCAAATGCGTCGTCTATATGGGTGCCGTCGATGTCGAACGGCAAAAGCCGAATGTGTTCCGTATGCGCATGTTGGGAGCGGAGATCGTTCCCGTCGTATCAGGCTCCAAGACGCTCAAAGACGCGATGAATGAAGCGTTGCGCGATTGGGTTTCGAATGTGGAAGATACCTTCTATTGCATCGGTACATCGGCAGGGCCTCACCCCTACCCGATGATGGTGCGTGATTTTCAATCGATTATTGGCAAAGAAGCGCGCGAGCAAATGCTGGAACGCGAAGGCCGCTTACCGGATTCGCTTGTCGCTTGTATTGGCGGCGGTTCCAATGCAATCGGACTGTTCCATCCTTTCCTCGACGATGCTTCCGTTGCGATCTATGGCGTTGAAGCCGCAGGCCACGGCGTTGCTTCCGGTGCACATGCGGCATCACTGAATGGTGGGCGTCCTGGTGTTCTCCATGGCAACCGAACCTATTTGCTGATGGATGCCGATGGTCAAATTGCCGAAGCGCATTCCATCTCGGCCGGACTTGATTATCCCGGCATTGGGCCTGAGCATGCATGGCTGCATGATACAGGCCGCGTAACCTATCTCTCGACGACGGATTCAGAAGCGCTTGAAGCATTTCAACTTCTTTCAAAGCTCGAAGGGATCATCCCGGCATTAGAGCCGGCGCACGCTATTGCACGCGCCGTTGAAATCGCCGCTTCGAAGCCAAAAGATCATCTCATGATCGTTAATCTGTGCGGTCGCGGGGACAAGGATATTTTCTCGGTAGCCGAGCATTTGGGTGGCATGGAATGACAACACGTATCGATACACGCTTTGCAGCCCTCAAATCTGAAGGGCGCGCCGCGCTTGTAACCTTTGTGATGGCGGGCGATCCTGACCATGCAACGGCACTTGAAATCATCAAGGCTTTGCCAAAGGCTGGTGCTGATCTCATTGAAATCGGCATGCCTTTCACCGATCCGATGGCCGATGGACCGGCTATTCAAGCGGCTGGCCTTCGCGCTTTAGCAGGTGGTGAAACGCTTCACAGCACCATTGATATTGTTCGTGCCTTTCGAGCGAGCGACACGGAAACGCCCATCATATTAATGGGTTATTTTAATCCGATTTATATCTATGGCGTTGAGACTTTTCTTAAAGATGCGAAAGATGCGGGTGTTGATGGCTTGATCGTTGTCGATTGTCCGCCAGAAGAAGATGATGAATTGTGCAAACCCGCTCTTAAAGCAGGGTTGAATTTTATTCGGCTTGCTACGCCTACCACAGACGAAAAGCGCTTACCAAAAGTGCTCTCGAATACATCGGGCTTTGTTTATTATGTCTCGATTACGGGCATTACCGGATCGGCTACGCCAGATTTTAGCAAAGTGGCGACAGCCGTTGCACGGATCAAGGCCCATACCCAATTACCTGTAGCTGTTGGATTTGGCGTGAAGACGGCTTCCGATGCCTCAGCCATTGCAAAGGGAGCCGATGGTGTCGTTGTCGGATCGGCGCTTGTTGAAGCTGTTCGAAAGTCACTCGATGCCGATGGCAAAGCGACCTCGAAAACAATTGGCGCGGTTACCGCGCTTGTGAGCGAAATCGCGGCCGGCGTTCGCGCCGTTAAAAAATAAGACGACGAAGAGGAATTGACTATGGAAACGATGAACTGGATCTCCAATGTCGTCAGGCCCAAGATCAGGTCGTTTTTGAAGCGCGATACGCCACAAAATCTTTGGATCAAATGTCCAGAGAGTGGTCAGCTTGTCTTTTCCAAAGATGTTGAAGCCAATTTAAACGTTATCCCCGGCTCGGATTATCATATGCGGTTGGCCGCTGTGCCGCGTTTGAAATCAATGTTTGACGATGGCATCTATGAAGAAATTGCACTGCCAGAAGTGCCGCTTGATCCGCTGAAATTTCGCGATGAAAAGCGGTATGTCGATCGTCTACGGGATGCAAAAACAAAGACGCAATTGATTGATGCGGTTAAAATCGCAACCGGTAAAGTTGAAGGCGTCAATTTGACGATCGGCGTGCAGGATTTTGATTTTATGGGCGGCTCTCTTGGTATGGCGGCTGGCGAGGCTGTGATCAAAGGAATGGAAACGGCCATCCAGAAAAAAACGCCTTTCGTCCTCTTCGCATCATCCGGTGGCGCCCGCATGCAAGAAGGCATGTTCTCGCTGATGCAAATGCCGCGCACAACCGTTGCCGTGCGCTGCCTGCGTGATGCAAGACTGCCCTATATCGTTGTGCTTACCAACCCGACGACCGGCGGCGTGACGGCCTCCTACGCGATGCTGGGCGATATTCACATTGCTGAGCCGGGTGCGTTGATCGGCTTTGCCGGACCGCGGGTGATTGAGCAAACCATCCGTGAGAAGCTGCCAGAGGGCTTTCAGCGCTCCGAGTTTCTTAAAGCCCATGGCATGGTGGATATGGTTGTGCATCGGCATGAATTAAAGGCAACGATCGCGCGCCTTTGCCGTACGCTGACCAATGCACCTAAAAAGGCTGCCTGAACGATTCATACAACCAAATTGCTACGCCTTAACCGCTGCTTAATCGCGGCTTGCTAGAGCTTGCCAAGGGATTTGAGGCGGCGAGATTCAGCAGGAATGAACGACAAGCGCGATAGACGCGAGCCGTATTTTGAAGACGGCGCTCCGCCCGCGAGACGCGTGGCGGATGAGAACCCGTCCGCCAAGCCTTTAAAACGGGTGCAAAAGCGCCAAACTGAGTCCGAACCTGCCGAAGAGCACACTCAAGAGCGGCCTAAACGCAGAACGGCTCAAAAAAATAAGGCCCCGGAAAAAAAGCGGCGCTCTTTGATCGGACGAGCGTTTTATTGGGCTACTGTCCTTGGCCTTTGGGGCTTTATTGCGCTGTGCGGTCTTATTGCTTTTCACGCTTCGAAATTGCCGCCAATTGATCAATTAGCTGTACCAAAGCGTCCGCCAAATATCGCCATTTTGGGATCCGACGGAACCTTGCTGGCTAATCGCGGTGAAACAGGCGGACGAGAAGTCGCGCTGAATGAATTGCCCAAATATTTGCCGCAAGCTTTTATAGCCATTGAAGATCATCGCTTCTATAGCCATTGGGGAATTGATCCCGTTGGCATCGCGCGTGCTGTTGTTAAAAACGTGATACGTGTTGGCGGTGGTATTCAAGGCGGCTCAACACTCACGCAGCAGCTCGCTAAAAATTTATTTCTAACACAAGAGCGAACCGCTTCTCGTAAAATTCAAGAAGCCATTCTTGCCCTATGGCTGGAACAAAAATTCAGTAAAGATCAAATTCTCGAACTCTATCTCAATCGCGTTTATTTTGGCGCCGGCGCTTATGGCGTTGAAGGTGCGGCGCAGAAATATTTTGGAAAATCGGCGCGTGAGGTAACCATCGCCGAAGCGGCAATCTTAGGGGGATTGGTTCAATCGCCCTCCCGTCTTGCACCAAATCGTAATCCCGATGCTGCCCATGCGCGTGGAGCTTTGGTGCTGGCTGCAATGCAACGCGAAGGATTTATAACCGAGCCGCAAATGAAAGAGGCTCTCGCCCATCCGGCTGAGCCTGCCAAGCCTAAGGGAATAGGATCCATTCTCTATGCAGCCGATCATGTGATCGACGTCCTCGACGAACTCGTGGGTACGATTGACAGCGACGTGATTGTAACCACCACGATTAATCCTTTGATGCAGTCTTATGCTGAAAAAGCGGTGACGGAAGAATTGCAGATCAAAGGAGCTAAATATGGCGTGACACAAGGCGCGCTTGTTTCGCTCGATAGCGATGGGGCCATTCGCGCTTTAGTTGGCGGGCGCTCTTATGCCGACAGCCAGTTCGACCGGGCAACAAGCGCCAAACGACAACCGGGTTCTGCCTTTAAGCCCTTCGTCTATTTAGCGGCGCTTGAAAAAGGACTTACGCCGGAAACCATCCGCGATGATGCGCCCATCAATATCAAAGGATGGCAACCTGAAAACTATGCCAAAGACTATCGCGGTCCAGTGACCTTAACCGAAGGGCTTTCGCAGTCCCTCAATACCGTTGCTGTAAGGCTGGGCTTGGAAGTAGGGCCAAGGACGGTGGCGAATGTGGCGCAAAGGCTTGGCATTAAATCAAAACTCGATGTGAATGCTTCCATCGCCTTGGGTACCTCTGTTGTAACGCCGCTTGAACTGACAGGCGCCTACACGAGTTTTGCCAATGGGGGTGTGTTGATCAGTCCTTACATTATCACAGAAGTTATTTCACGCGATGGTGACCTCATTTATACGCGAGCCGATAGTCAGACACGGCAAGTGATTGATCCGATCTATCTTGCTGAACTCAATGTGATGATGCGTGAGACGATTAAAAGCGGCACCGCGAAAAAAGCTGATTTACCCGGATGGGATGCAGCAGGAAAAACCGGTACGAGCCAGGATTTTCGCGATGCTTGGTTTATTGGTTACACAAGCTCATTGGTAACCGGAATTTGGCTGGGCAATGATGATAATTCACCCACCAAACATGTGGCAGGTGGAAGCCTTCCGGTTGAAATCTGGTCGCGTTATATGAAGCAGGCGCTGGCTAAAACAACACCAGCTCCGCTGCCGGCAAGCGACACGCCTCCGGCTGATTTATTTGCGGGATGGAACTTGCCTTGGATATCGGGAAAGCCAACGGAATCGACGCCTGCCCTGCGCCCCTCTGCACCGATTCCCGCTGGTAATTAAACGCCTATCGCTATTGGTAGCGATGCAGTGAAGAGCCGTTTCGCTTCAACCATGTTTCGGCTTTTTCGTAATCCGGAAAAAGACCTTCGACAACCCGCCAATAACGCGCCGAATGATTGAGCTCTTTGAGATGCGCCACTTCATGCGCGGCAAGATAATCCAGAATATCGGAAGGCGCCAAAATCAAGCGCCACGAAAAATTCAATCGACCGGAACTGGAGCATGAGCCCCAACGGCTCGTGGTATCTTTAAGTGCAATGTGCCGTGCTGGGAGACCCAACATCGCGGTGTATCTCTCAACCGCACGATCTAAATCATGATGCGCTTGTTTTTTAAGAAAGTCTTTGATCCGCCGAAGCGTGTATTCCGCTTTGCCGGCAACGATGATGAGGTTTTCGCCTCTCTCATTAATTTCTGTCCAAACCGTGCCGCGCGCTTGCGGGCGGTGTTCGATAAGATGCGGCTCACCTCTGAGCGGAATAATCGAACCCGGCTGACACAGAATGGGGGTTACGAATTTCTTATGCCGTTCCGCAATCCATCCGCCATGGCGCAAAGCAAAATCGGTGGCTTGGACAAGGCTTCCCTTAAGCGGCATTGTGAGGGTTATTTCGCGCTTCACCACGCTGGCGCGCAGCGTGTAACGCCGCGCCGTCGTGCTGCGCTTTAGGGCGACACGAAAAGTGTCCTCTCCGTGCGGAACCTCAAGATGCGTTGGCGGAGGCGCTTTTGGCTTGCGCGACAAAAAGGGAATCATCGGACAATGCTGCCCTTTGATCGCCTGTTTGTCATCTCTTGATCAAGCCTTTTACGCGCCAACCACTTTCAAAGAGGCTTTACCTTTGACGGACTTTGCAGGCTGCTCCCCGCTTGCTGCCATAAAGGCTGCGATGCGAGGGGCAATTTCATTGCGGAAACGAGAGCCGTTAAACACACCGTAATGGCCCACTTTTGGCTGCACCCAATGCACGCGGCGTTCGTCCGGAATATTGACGCATAAAGTATGCGCCGCCTGGGTTTGACCAACGCCCGAAATATCGTCGCGTTCGCCTTCAACCGTCATCAAGGCGCAGCGACGAATGGCCTTCAAATCAACCGGCTTATCGCGGTGCATCATCTCGCCTTTAGGCAATGCATGGCGGACAAAGACTGTATCAACCGTTTGCAAATAAAACTCGGCCGTCAGGTCCATCACGGCCATATATTCATCATAGAAATCGATGTGCTTATCGGCCGAATCGCCATCGCCATGGACGAGATGGTTAAACATTTCGCCATGCGCTTCGATATGGCGATCAATATTCATGGCCATAAAACCGGAGAGCTGCAAAAAGCCCGGATAGACTTCACGCATAAAGCCGGGATTGGGCAATGGCACCTTTACGATACAGTTCTGCTTAAACCATTCGATGCCGCGGTCTTGCGCCAATTGATTGACCTTTGTGGGGCTTTCCCGCGTATCAATCGGGCCACCCATCAGCGTCATCGAATAGGGCGTGGAGGGATCGTCTTCCGCTTCCATACGGGCAATAGCGGCGATCACCGGAACAGCAGGCTGGCAGACGGCCATCAGATGCACGTCGGGGCCCAAAAGCTGGGCCATCGCGATCACATAATCGATGTAATCATCAAGATCGAAACGACCCTGATTCAACGGCACCGTGCGCGCATCGGTCCAATCGGTGATGTAGACATCATGGGTTGGCAAAAACGCCTCTACCGTGCCGCGCAAAAGCGTGGCGTAATGGCCGGACATTGGCGCAACGATCAGCACTTTAGGCTGCTGAGCGGCCTTGCGTACGCCTTGCTTGCGGAAATGAAGCAGGTTGCAAAACGGCCGGTTCCAAACCACTTCCTCGATGATCGCAACGGTCTGGCCGCCGCTGGTCATGTCTTTGAAGTTGAATTCCGGCTTTCCATAGCGCCGCGTGGCCCGTTCAAACATCTCGCACGCCGCCGAAATGCTCCGGCCGAACGGCGAGTGCGACATCGGGTTCACGGGATTGTTGTAAAAGAGCTTGGTCGATCCAGCCAAAGCGCGTGCCGGGCCCAAAAGCGCATGGGTCGCTTCATACCACATATAATAAGGCAACTGCATTCGATTAACTCCCGCAATGGACCGTGCCGACGCCTGTTATTGCACCGCACAAGAGGGACCATAGCGCCAATTGAGACAGATATGCAATTATTCGTAGGTACGATGCCGTAATTTTTGGATTATCCAGCGATATCAATGCCAAATTCCCAAATTTGCGATTATCTTGATCAATGCTTGAGGCCTTAGGCCCCGAATAATGATCATTTTGACTGAATTATGAACCGATGGTGTGAATAGGGCGTAAACCCCCTTTGAGCGTATCACCGCCGGAGTTTGACCTAATGAATGACATTTCAGGCACGAACGATTTGGCCGATCGGTCTCTCCTCATCGTGGATAGCGAAAAGCCTTTTGTTGCACGGTTTGTCAGAGAAATGGAACAGCGCGGATACAAGGTTTCCAGCGCTGATACGGCCAAAGCCGGACTCGCCGCTATTGAAAGCTCGCCCCCTGCCTTTGCCGTCGTTGACCTCAAATTGGGCGATGGTAACGGTTTGGAATTGATAGCCGCCCTCTCCAAAAAGCGTCCCGGCGCAAAAGGCGTGGTCGTCACGGGTTACGCCAATATCGCAACGGCAGTGGCCGCGCTGAAGCTTGGCGCAACGGATTATCTGACAAAACCAACCGAAATCGATGAAATCGAGCGGGCTTTTCGCGCCGAGGGATCCATTCTTGTTGCGCCGCCGGAAAATCCAATGTCGCCGGATCGGGTGCGTTGGGAGCATATTCAGCGTGTCTACGAGCAATGTAACCGCAATGTTTCGGAAACAGCTCGGCGGCTGACCATGCATCGGCGAACGCTCCAACGCATTCTGGCCAAGCGCGCCCCACGCTAAAGCGGCGCGTCTGATCAGTTGCCGAGACGCAACGGATCAGCTAAAAGGCGGCTAAGGTCTGCACCCGTAGCTCAGCTGGATAGAGCGTTGCCCTCCGAAGGCAAAGGTCAGAGGTTCGAATCCTCTCGGGTGCGCCAAACTTACCCAAATATTACAACAACTTACATTGGTTTTCCAATGTTCGTTTTGTCTCATTTGTAGTATAGTGTAGACTATACTACAAACTTGCTGTACACACCTGTCAAAGTCAGTGATTGTTTGCTGGACGATTGCCACGTCGATTCGCCCGTTTTGTTCATCCTTCAAACACCAAGGAAATGGTGGATGGCCGAGGTTCCAAAAGTAGCAAAGGTTCGGCACAGGACGCATCCTATACCTGGAACGCTTTCTCCAGTACCTGGCTATCCCAAGAAACTTACGCTCTACAGGATCGACGCCAGCCCTTATTTTTGGGTGCGCTACTATGCGGATGGTAAGATTTTTCGCAGAAGCACCAAGACCGATATCAAGCGCGAAGCCATCTCGGCAGCCAAGCAATTCTTCAACGACATCACTGCGAGGCAGATAAACGGAACGCTTGATACTAAGCGCACGACATTTGCCGCGATCTGTGATGCCATGCTCAATTCAATGGATGCTCGCGTGGCGCGAGACGACCTCACCAAAGAAACCAAAACCATAAGTGCCTATCGCTTGCGCAAGGAGATCCTGCCCAAGCTTGGCGAGCGGGATATAACCAACATTCATTATGAGGATCTTGAAGAACTTCTAGACGGTCTCTCACATCAGACGCCAAAGCTGTCCTCCTCCACCATCAGCAGCTACATGAAACTGGTTAGGCAGGTGTTCAACTATGCGTACAAGCGCCGTGAGATCATAAACATCCCTCACTTTCCAATTGTGGGCGGCAAGCATCAACCACGTGGATATTTTACCACGCGGGAATATCGGCAGATGTGGAGCCGAGCACGCAAGCTAATTGGCAAGCGATTTGAATATCGCGTGCTTAAAGACGCACTGGGGCATGAGACCAAAGGAACGTTTTACCCAGAAGGCGCATGTCGAGAAGGACGCTTGATCCGCAAGACCACGATCACCCGAGAGCTCGTAGAGTTGATCGTATTTTCCACAAACAGTTACGTGCGACCAACGGATATCAAGAATCTCCAGCACAAGCATGTGACTGTGGTAAGGGGTGAACGCACCTACCTCGTGCTCAATCCGCCTGAGACAAAAGGCCATGATGATCCGTTCGTGACCATGAAGCAGGCAGTGGATGTCTATGAGCGGCTCACGGCCTATAATCAATCGCTGGGTCGTGACACATCGGCCGAAGCGTTTGTGTTTTTCCCCAATTATACCAAGCGTGATTACGCGCTCAAGGAACTGGAGCGGCAGTTTGCCGTGCTGATGTGGAACCTCAATCTAGGACGAGGGCCAAAGGGTGAAGAGCGCACAATGTACTCTCTGCGGCACACCTGCTTCATGTATACGCTGCTCTTCGGAGATAAGGTCGATCTCATCACGCTCGCACGTAATGGACGAACATCCCCTGAGATGATCAATGAGCACTATGCGTCGCAGCTCAAGGGTGAAGACAATGTCGATATGCTTCAATCACGGCGTCGCAAGGGCAGGCGCACTCCCGTCATTCCACAAGTCTGAATTATCAAAATAACATCGCGAGGACAGGCGATGCTTGCCACACCGCCTGTACAATAGTCTCAAGCTGCTTTGCGTTTAACGCCGCGCGCAGGATCAACTGCCTTGGCAGCCGCCATCACTGCGTCCAGCTCTCCAGCCCGCGTCGCTGTGATCACAGCGTCCAATACCTCATGGAGCTTTGCCTTATCACCCACGGCAATCGCGCCCTTGTCTGGCATGGGGGAGATCACCTTGTTGCCATAGCGCAGGATCAGGAAGCAGTTACCTGCTCCGTCTACGCGCCACCATCGTTTGACACGCTTGGGCAAGTCAACAAGCTGTTTGCCGCCGCCTTCCTGCTTGACCCACTTCTGCCGCTTGACCACATAGCTCTCGTCCTTGGCTAGCTCGCGCTGCTGTTCCAGCTGCGTGATCAGTTTGTTACGGCGTGCTTGTATGGGATCGTTTGCTGCTTGCTTTGGAACAGCCACGAAGTTCAAACCCTTTAGTGCGCTCATTATTGCCTCCTCTGTGCGTGTTGCGCTCACAGCAACTTGCTTTCAGATGAAGCGCATTCCTACCGAAAAGACATCTGATGAAGTTGGATATTATTGCGCTGTTATACGCTTATTTAGGCTCTGCCGTCGGGCCACGAAAACCAGCCACGATCCTCACTAGTAACATAAAGCTACAAACCCATAATGCGTTCAGATTGAACTATGAGCAACCAGATATCTGCCAATTCTTGGGTTGCTCTTGTGGTTATTTGACCATGTAATAGCTTTGGTAGCGTATGCTACAGCTGGAGATCGTGGCGGCCGCGGGCGG
>DAIOVR010000010.1:0-8770 GCA_036758905.1 Beijerinckiaceae bacterium
ATCACCAATATTGTGGCCTTGCTCCTGATCGCGATCCTCGCCCATATGGCGTAAGGCAAAGCGAGCATTCTTATGAAAAAGAAAACCCCCGGAAGTGGATACTTCCGGGGGTTTTTATTTGGCCTAAAATGAGAGGACGTTTAGGTTGATCCGACCATCCGTAACATTTGCCGAACGATGGAAAGGTCCTTGCCACCGGATGGTGTCGTGTTGGAATTAAAATCAAACAGCAGGCCATCTTTTTGACCGTAATTGGCGATGCGTTCGACCTTTAGCGCCTTCGTAAAGACAACGGTAAGCACACGCTGATCAGTAATCGTGGGCGTGTCGTACATGAAGGTACGATTGGTATTCTGGCTAATATAATACCAGCTCTGGTTTCCCACCGTTGAAACCGTTGATGGGGTACCTAGAATTTTGAGCACTTGCTCAGCGGTCATTCCGGGCTTGATTTCAGCGACTGCCTTATCGTCGATAAGATAGCCTTGCACTTGGGGACCAGCAGTCGTGCAGGCGGCTAGTGGAGCGATAAGCGCGGCACCCAGAGCAATTGCGCTCAAACGTGAAAGGATTGCCTTGCGGCAGGTCTGGTAGAGAAAAGTCCGTTCGGCCATGGTGTTGTCCGCTTTCGGAAAGGTTAATCGGTTGCGGTGAATTTCACTTGCACTTCACCTTCCTTATGACGTACCCCGCATCTTAAGCAAGAGTTCTCTAGCCTGCGTGGCTTTTGAAGGCGCAGAAACCCTTATTATGAGGTCATAATGGCTTTTTTTGGCCTATTTGGAAGGCGTCGGAAAAATCGTGATGTGATCGAACGGCTCTATAAGGCCGTCGTTGAGCAATCGCGTGCGGTGACTTTTTATCAGACGATCGGCGTTCCCGATACGCTTGAAGGCCGATTTGAGTTGCTGACCCTGCATATGACCCTTGTTTCCCGTCGGCTGAAGGCTCTTCCATCCCCGGGGCCCGATATGTCTCAAGATTTGGTTGATCTGACCTTCGCGCAATTTGAGGCGGCCCTTCGTGAAATCGGCGTTGGCGACATTTCGATTCCCAAGCGGATGAAGGTGATGGCGAGCGCCTATTTGGGGCGCGCCAGTGCCTATGATGAAGCGCTTCGTAAAAACGATTCTGGTTTATTGGCGGAGGCATTGGCTCGAAATCTCTTTGGGCATGCGGAGAAACCGCCTAACGCCGTTGAAAAAGTGACCAATTACGTTATTCAGTCATCCCAAGCGCTCGAAAATGCCGTTGTCGAGGATTTTTATTCTGCGAAACTGCCATTTTTTGCTGTGATTGACGAAGATTAGGACCAAGATTCATGACTGAAGTCGAACCTTTTCCGCTTATTCGTCCGGTTGAAGTCGCCTCGATCCGCTCTGACGGGTTAGCATTGCATGTCGAGGCAGATGAAGGCGAGAGGGCCGAACTGGCTAAGCTTTTCGGAATTCCCGCGATAGCCCAAATTGAGGCGGATTTTTCGTTAACTAAAAAAGGCCCTCGTGCGCGGGTTACAGGCGAAATATGGGGTCGTTTTACCCAAACCTGCGTTTTAACGCTTGAGCCGTTTGATTCTGATTTTCGTGAAACGGTCGATCTGCCCTTTGATGAGGATCCGGCTAAAGCCTTAGAGTTGCGCCCGGAAGACGAGGTCCCGGATCCGATTGTAAATGGCATTATTGATCTTGGTGCAATTGCTGCTGAATTTACCGCCCTTGCCCTTGATCCGTATCCGAGAAAGCCGGGCGCTGTTTTTGAATTTAAAGACAAAAATGATGCCGAAATCGTCAAGCCATCGGCTTTCGGTGCTTTGGCAACCCTCAAAAAGCAAGATTGAGCATTCAGCGCTTTTTTTGTCATAATTTGAAAAAAGGTTGGCCGAAGCGTTTGGTGCCGCTAATGTCTTCCTATGTTCGTCGTTAGGCGGGTTAGCTTAAACGATGACGGAAACGACTGACTTGATGGAAACGGTAACGCGATAAATGACCACGGAACGGGTACGAATTGCCCTCGATGCGATGGGCGGCGATCACGGTCCGGAAGTCATTATTCCGGGTGCGGCGCTGACGCTTGAACGACACCCCGAAGTGACCTTTCTGATGGTCGGCGATGAGGCGAAGTGCCGACCTCTCTTGGCAGCTTACCCAAAACTGGACTCCGTTACCGAATTCCGAGCATGCGATATTTTTATTGCTATGGACGAGAAGCCAGGTCAGGCGCTTCGGCGCGGCCGTGGTAAGTCTTCCATGTGGCTGGCCATCCAAGCTGTCAAAGACGACGAAGCCGATGTGGCGGTCTCAGCGGGCAATACGGGTGCCCTTATGGCTATGGCGACCTTCTGCCTGCGCACCATGACCGGCATTAATCGGCCGGCTATTGCGGCGATTTGGCCGACTTTGCGGGGCGAAAGCATTGTCTTGGATGTTGGCGCAACAATTGGCGTCGATGCCCGTCATTTGGTTAACATGTCGCTCATGGGCGCCGCTATGGCGAGCATTCTATTTGATATTGAACGCCCGACCGTCGGCTTGCTTAATGTTGGAACCGAAGATGTTAAGGGCCTTGATGAGATTAAGCTCGCAGGCACAATTTTAAAAGAAAACGCGATTCCGACCCTTGAATATGCTGGATTTGTTGAAGGCGACGATATTGGCCAGGGTACGGTTGATGTTGTAGTAACCGAAGGGTTTACTGGGAATATCGCACTCAAGACAGCTGAAGGGACGGCTCGGCAAATCGCTTCTTATCTGAAACAGGCGATGAGTAGCTCGTTGATGAGCAAAATCGGGTATTTATTTGCTCGTTCTGCCTTTGCCGCCCTGAAAGACCGTATGGATCCGCGTAAGGTGAATGGCGGTGTTTTTCTGGGACTTGATGGCGTCGTCATTAAGAGCCATGGCGGAACGGATGCGACTGGGTTTGCCGCTGCCATCGATGTTGGCTACGATATGGTCAAATATCGTCTATTGGATCGGATCAGGTCCGCTGTTGGTGACGAAATCAAGATAAGCGAATTGTCGATTAAATCAGATGATCGCGGTGTATCGGAAGAGGGGATTTAATCGTGACTATACGCTCCGTTGTTATCGGATCGGGCCATTATCTTCCGGAAAAATGTCTGACGAATGCGGATGTGACCCGCTTGGTCGATACGTCTGACGAATGGATTGTTGAGCGCACGGGTATTCGCCAGCGTCATTTGGCGGCGGAGGGCGAAACGACGTCGATGCTTGCCACCAAAGCAGCCATCGCTGCGCTTGATGATGCGGGCATCGACCCTCAAACCATTGATCTGATTGTTTTGGCGACCGCCACACCCGATTACACTTTTCCATCAACGGCAACGCAAGTACAGGCAGCCTTGGGGATTAATGGCGGCGCGGCTTTTGATCTTCAAGCAGTCTGCTCGGGCTTTGTGTATGCGGTTGCAACGGCCGATAATTTTATTAAATCAGGTTCTGCTAAGCGCGCATTGGTGATCGGTGCCGAAACGTTTTCGCGTATTCTCGACTGGACGGACCGCACAACCTGCGTTTTATTTGGTGACGGTGCGGGCGCCATCATTCTCGAGGCCCGTGAAGGGGAGGGGACCAACTCGGACCGCGGCATTTTATGCACGCATTTGCGGTCCGATGGGCGATATCGGGATAAATTATTCGTCGATGGTGGTCCTTCAACCTCGATGACGACGGGCCATTTGCGGATGGAAGGTAAGGAAGTATTTCGGCATGCCGTTGCGAATATGGCGGAAACGGTTGAAGAATCTTTCCGGTTATCAGGGATATCTCCCCAAGAGATCAAATGGTTTGTGCCCCATCAGGCTAATCGTCGCATCATAGATGCAACCGCTAAAAAGCTAAATATTGATCCTTCAAGGGTAGTTATTACTGTTGATTTACACGGCAATACTTCAGCGGCCTCAATTCCACTTGCCTTAAGCGTGGCCAGACGGGATGGCCGTATCCAAACGGGTGATCTTGTTTTGATCGAAGCGATGGGTGGAGGCTTCACTTGGGGCTCCGCTTTGATGCGCTGGTAAGGAAATGCTTGATTTTTCTTGGTAAATAGAGGATTGACGGCATCAGTCCTGAGCAATAGTTTTCAGTTCAGATGTGCAATATCGGCCTCGGCGTGGTGCTGAGGGGGAGAAGTTCTATGACGCAAAAAACGGTTACGCGAGCCGAGTTGAGCGAAGCGGTCTATCAAAGGATCGGCTTGTCTCGCAGTGAATCGTCGGCACTTGTCGAATTGGTTCTTAATGAAATCTCTTCGTCGCTTGCCTCTGGAAAAAGCGTAAAGCTGTCATCGTTTGGCTCTTTCCTCGTTCGCGACAAGGGGCAGCGCATTGGACGGAACCCGAAGACGGGCGTCGAAGTTCCTATTGAGCCGCGGCGCGTGATGGTCTTCAAGCCGTCGAATATCATGAAGGCACGCGTCAATGGTATCGACGCATCCGGCATGTCTGACGATTGATCCTTACAAACAAAGGCGCGCTTTAAGTGGATAAAAGTCCCGACGCCTACCGCACAATTTCTGAAGTTGCCGATGACCTCGGCCTGCCTCAGCATGTCTTGCGGTTTTGGGAGACGAAGTTCGCTCAAATTAAGCCACTAAAACGTGGCGGAGGCCGTCGTTATTATCGGCCCGATGATATTGATCTCGTCAAAGGCATCAAACATCTTCTCTATGGCACGGGCTATACGATCAAAGGTGTTCAGCGCATCTTGAAGGATCAGGGCGCCAAGCATGTTCTAACCATTGGGCGAACGGGTGAGGTTCAACCGACAGAAGTAAAGCCTACCGTCCCCACGCCAGCACTTTCGGTGGCTCCAGCGCCCGTTTTATCGCAGCCGCCAAAGGCCACTCGCGAGGAGGATTTGGTATTAGTCTCGCCTTTAAAGCCTCGCATTGAGCCAGCACCTCCGGTGGCTCGTGCACCTGCGCCTGGTTCTGCCGAAGATTTAGCAGCCCTTATTGCGCCTGGATTACGTGCCCCTAAAAAGCCAAAGCGCAAAACTCCTCAGTTGGGGCTATTTGGTGATGATGAGAGTGAAGGCGGAGCCTTGTCCCCGCAGGCTATGGCTCGGATGTTGCCTTCGGCCTGGCAGGGAGCTTCTGTATCGATGCAAGCATCGGGCAAACTTGAAACAGCTCTCACTGAACTAGAAGAGTGCAGCCGTTTGATTGCGACCGCTCGGATGGTGACGAGCGGCGACGAAATCTAAGCTTTTTTTAATATTGCTTCTATATTCCGTAGCGTCATGTTTTCATGGCGGCATGTTGTTTGTTGCGGTTTTCTGATCGCGGTCGGCTTGGGCCGTCTTGCGTGCGCGGCGGACTTGCCCTCGCGGTTCGAATTCTGCGGTGAGGGCGAGCCTAAACGCCATCTTCGAATAGCCATTTATGACGAGCTACAAGATCCTTGGAATGTGGTTTTAACAACCAATGGTCGAAATGAGCCTGCGAAGGTAACACCTTATATTTTCGGCAATGTGACGCCGCGTGAAGGATTTCTGATCGCTATCTTACCAAAGGCCAAAACACCACCCATCCTGATTTTCAACGATAGCCATGCTGAATGGGCCGGAAAGTTCTATTTTGCATGCCAGTAAGACGTCGGTATCAGGCTAATTTATCCCGCCTGACGCTTGCGCCGCGATGGGGGGAACACTATAACGCCTCCCAGTCGGAGTGTAGCGCAGCCCGGTTAGCGCACTAGTCTGGGGGACTAGGGGTCGTAGGTTCGAATCCTATCACTCCGACCAATTGATCCCTGATTATTCAAATAAAATTACGATTCATCCGGATCGGGCCGCTCCATCCAGCGGATCAGCGGCATGAGCGGTAAAATCCAAGCTAATCCTGCGACCACATAATAAAGGTCTTGCCAGATTTTATCGGCTTCTTGTAGGCGGCCTTGCGCGATCATCATCGCAACCAGACTATAAACACAGACGAAAACAAGCATCGTGATAGCGCCTATGAATTTACGGGTTCTGCGGCGCATAGGCTGTTCCTTGTCTGGCATGCGGCATGAGGGATGTTGCAGGGCGGTTCGCGCGGGACTATGAGAGCGGCACGCTTTTGTTTCAAGCCCCGAAAGGCGCTCATCATGCGTTCTGCCGTCGCATCTTCGTCTCCACTCTCTTCAGACCCCTTTCCCAGCCGCATCGGGCTTGTGCGGGCTTGGCTCTTTGCCATGGCAGGCCTTGTATTTTTGATGGTTGTTGTGGGGGGCGCAACGCGGCTTACCGGCTCAGGTCTTTCAATAACCGAGTGGAACCCCATTATGGGCGCCATTCCACCGCTCACCGATGTTGCATGGCTTGAAGCGTTTGAGAAATACAAAGCCATTCCGCAATATAAGCTCCTGAATGCCGGAATGGAGCTCGCGGATTTCAAATTTATTTTTTGGTGGGAATGGTCGCATCGCCAATTAGGCCGTGCGATCGGCGTTGTCTTTGCCCTTGGCTTTATCGTCTTTTTAGCCAGTGGCCAATTGCGGGGTCGATTAGCGTTTAAGGTCCTTGGTATTGGACTGCTCGGTGGATTACAGGGCGGTATTGGCTGGTTGATGGTTCGCTCAGGCCTCGATGAAGGTATGACGGCCGTTGCTCCAATTAAGCTAATGTTTCATCTTACAACCGCTTCGCTGATTTATACTTTTATTCTCCTGGTAGCGACCGGACTTGGCCGCTCTAAAGGAGAGGTCGCATCTGTTTCGGTTAAACGGTTTGCGACGATTGTTCTTCTCCTTGCACTATTACAAATTGCGCTCGGAGCCTTGGTGGCCGGATCAAAAGCGGGGCTCACATGGAACACATGGCCTCTCATTGATGGCCAGTTGATACCGCGCTCAGATTTGCTTTTTTCAGTCTCGCCTTGGATCGAAAATTTTGTCGATAATACGGCTTTGGTTCAGTTTAATCATCGTATGACAGCCTATCTATTGTTGGCCTTTTCCATGTGGCATGCTTGGCATGTTGCACGCACAATGCCTGGAACAAGCGCACGAAAACGCGCGGTATCCAACGCATGGTTGGTAGGTATGCAAGCTGTGATCGGCATATCGACACTGCTCTATGCCGTGCCGCTTTGGTTGGGTCTTCTCCACCAAGCTTTTGCGTTTGTTGTACTCGGAATGGTTGCCGTACACCGCTCTGCTTTAGCGCGCGGCTGATTAGCGATAGACTAATACTGGAAGGCTAGAATGGGTCAGTACTTTTTGTGTTTCTGATCCAAGCAAAACAGATTGAATGCCTTTGCGTCCATGCGACGCCATCGCGATCAAATCACATTTATGCTTTTTGGCCGTCGCAATAATCGCTTCATAGGGATGATCGCTTTCCACTTCGATGGGATGGCATGCAACGCCTCGTGCTTTCGCAAGCGCTTCGACCTTTGCAAGCGTCGCTTTCGCCTCCGCTTTTGCGTGACGGTGATAAATCTCTGGTGTGTCGGTTAGCATGTCGGTTTCAAGCGTCAGCAAATGAAACGGTTCAAATACCGTTAGCGCTGTAACTTCCGCCCCAATTGCCTTGGCAAAATCGAGACCTTGCTTAACAGCTGTCATTGCTAAAGATGATCCGTCGGTTGGGATCAGTATATGTTTATACATTGTACGTTGCCCCTCTGTCATATCCACAATGGGAAGGTGACAGAAGGGCGACGCTTAGGCTTTGATGCGCATCAAACGCTCGACTGATTAAGCCTTCAAAGCTTGATCGAGATCGGCAATCAAGTCCGCTACATCTTCAATGCCGACGGAGAGACGGACAACGTCTGGACCTGCACCAGCAATCGTCTTTTCCGCATCGCTTAATTGGCGATGGGTTGTTGAGGCTGGATGAATCACAAGCGAGCGCGTGTCACCGACATTGGCGAGATGCGAGAACAGTTTGAGATTGGCAACAAGCTTGATACCAGCCTCATATCCACCTTTAACACCGAACGTGAATACGGCGCCTGAGCCCTTTGGCGTATAGCGCTTGGCCAGCGCGTGATATTTATCGCCTTCAAGGCCAGGATAGGAAACCCAAGCCACGCCCGGATGCTTTGCAAGATGCTTTGCAACGGCGAGCGCATTGTCGCAATGGCGCTGCATACGCAAAGGCAATGTTTCAATGCCCGTTAAGAGCAGGAACGAATTGAAAGGCGAGATGGCCGGACCAAGATCGCGCAAGCCCAAAACGCGGCATGCAATAGCAAAGGCAAAATTGCCGAAGGTTTCGCCAATCACCATGCCATTATATTCAGGGCGAGGGGTGGAAAGCAGCGGATATTTTCCGGAGGAAACATAGTCAAAGTTACCACCATCGACGATCAAGCCGCCAATCGAATTGCCGTGTCCACCAAGGAATTTCGTGGCGGAATGAACAACGATATTGGCGCCATGTTCGAAGGGCTTAATAAGGTAAGGAGTTGCGAGCGTATTATCGACGATGAGCGGAATACCTGCTTTTTTAGCAATCGCCGCAATACCCGCAATATCCGTAATGACGCCGCCAGGATTGGCAATCGACTCAATAAAGATCGCCTTAGTTTTTGGGGTAATGGCCGCTTCAAAGGTTGAGAGATCATCCGGATCAGCCCATTTTACGCGCCAGTCAAAGCTTTTATAGCTGTGATTGAATTGATTGATGGAGCCGCCATAGAGTTTTTTCGAAGCAATAAACTCGTCACCCGGTTGCATTAGCGTGTGGAAGACAAGGAATTCGGCTGCGTGGCCGGAGGCGACAGCAAGCGCTGCGGTGCCGCCTTCAAGCGCTGC
>DAIOVR010000010.1:8870-33373 GCA_036758905.1 Beijerinckiaceae bacterium
GCAATAAATCAGTTTAAACAGTACGTGCGTTCTTTTTAGAGAACGATTTCTAATCCGTCAACCGACTGTTTTTGGTCAAATTTGTACTTTTCAGGGAAGAGGGGAATTTAAGAATGGCTGATCCAAAGCAGACGCCGATCCCGACGATTTCTCGTGATATGATCACTCTCTATGACCATTTTACCCATGGCGGGATGGATCGTCGCTCCTTCATGAGCCGTTTGGCTGGACTTGCCGGTTCAAGCGCCGCCGCGCTCTCATTGCTTCCCTTCCTACAAAATGATTACGCTTATGCAGAAACGGTTAAGCCCGATGATCCTCGCCTTTTAGCGGAAGAAGGCGTTTCCGTTGAGGGAGGAGAAAAGGGCCTGACGGGCTATTTGGTCCGTCCAAAAGGAGAGGGGATACGATCAGCCGTTTTGGTCATTCATGAAAATCGCGGCCTTAACCCGCATATCAAGGATATTACCCGACGCGTGGCTCTTGAAGGGTATCTCGCCTTTGGTCTGGATGTGCTTTCACCAGATGGCGGCACACCGTCTGACGAGGACAAAGCACGCGACATGTTTTCGAAACTTACCGCCGAGGTTGCGACTGAACGGGCGAGTTCAGCTGTGCGTTTCTTGGCATCCTACACTCAATGCAATGGAAAGGTAGCGGCCATCGGGTTTTGCTGGGGCGGGGGAATTGTGAATCTCGTTGCGACGGTCGAGCCGAAACTGAAAGCTGGTATTTCATATTATGGGCCTCAACCACCCGCCGAACAGGTCGCTAATATCAAAGCGGCGATGCTGTTGCATTATGCAGGTCTTGATCAACGGATTGATGCGGGTATTCCTGCGTATAAAGCCGCTCTCGATGCCGCTAAAATTCGCTATGAGCTTTACACCTATGAAGGCGTCGATCACGCGTTCAATAATGATACCAATGCTGCGCGGTATAATAAGGATGCGGCCGATAGTGCATGGTCACGAAGCATGGCCTTTTTAAAGCATGAATTAGGCTAGCCTACCGTTTAAATGGTTCGCTTCTGCCAACTCTTTGCGCCAAGCATTGGCCGCTTTGAAGAGAGCAAGCCTGTATTGACGCCATTCCAACCGATCTCGCCAGAAAACCGGCCATATTCGATTTTAGGGCAACGGTTCATAATAACCGTGATGCCTTTCGCCTCAGCCTTTGCGGCGGCTTCATCATTTCGTACGCCTAATTGCATCCATATCACTTTTGGTATTGGCTGGAGTGATAAAGCCTCGTCAGTTATAGGATCTGCAGCTTCCGAATTGCGGAAGATTTCAACCATATCGATTGCGTCTGGAATGTCGGCTAATGTGGCGTAAACTTTGGCGCCAAAAAATTCTTGCCCAGCCAATCCGGGATTGACGGGATAGACTTTGTAGCCGCGTTCAATCAGGTATTTTGTTACAAAATAACTAGGCCGGACCGTGTTGCTCGAAAAGCCAACAAGCGCAATACTTTTTACCGATTTCAAAATACCGTGAATGACATCGTCGGCATAAGAATCGTGACGGGTTGGATCATATCTCATTGGCCTGTCCAATGCGGTTCACGCTTCTCTATAAACGCACCAATGCCTTCCTCCGCATCCCGCGCCAACATGTTCTCGACCATGATCCGAGATGCATGGATGTACGCATCGGCTACGTTCATATCAGCCTGCTCATAAAAGGCGCGCTTGCCAATGGAAACGGTAAGCGGTGATTTGGATGCGATACGTCGAGCCATGACTTCGGCTTCAGCCAACGCACTGCCTGCAGCAACCACACGATTGATGAGCCCGAACCGCATCGCGTCATCCGCTGAAATCATATCGCCTAATAGTAACATTTCCATCGCATGTTTGCGCGTGAGATTACGCGATAAAGCAACCATCGGCGTTGAGCAAAAGAGTCCGATATGCACACCAGGGGTCGAGAATTTTGCATGCTCACCTGCCACCGCTAGATCGCATGAGGCAACCAATTGACAACCGGCGGCTGTAGCCACGCCCTCAACCGCAGCAATTACCGGTTGCGGTAGCTTAAGGATCATTTGCATCATCGCCGCGCAACGGTTGAGGATATCTTCAAAATAGGCGCGTCCACGATCAGGATCGGCGCGGTGCGCCGTCATTTCTTTGAGGTCGTGGCCTGCGGAAAACACCGGACCCTTGGCAGCCAATATCACGGCCCGGATATCGTTACGCTTGGCAAGCGATGTAAAGCATTCTGTTAAGGCCGACAGCATCGCCTCGGATAGTGGATTGCGCGAGGCTGGACGATCAAGCGTCAGTATCACGTATGCTTCGCGTTCGTCGATGTGGAGAGGTGGGGGCGATACTGTGTTCATCATATCAAGGTCGCTCCACGCGTGTTAAAGGTCAAGCATCCCATTTTTTTAAGGGTAGGTCATTTGCAATTATGCGTAATACCCCTTGGACCATTCGATGAACCATTCAGCCGCTCTTACCCTTGAAGATATTCATGCGTTTCTCCGCCGCGATTTTCCTCAGCTCTATGTTCACGGCGAGATTTTCTCCGTGCTCGAGATCGCCCATGGCACTTGCCTCATGCGGATGGATTATCACGAGAGCCAACTCAGACCTGGTGGGACAATTTCCGGCCCTTCAATGATGGCTTTGGCCGATGTGGGGCTTTATGTCGCCCTTTTAGGCGCTATTGGAGAAGTACCTTTGGCGGTGACGACTAATTTCTCCATTAATTTTCTCAAAAAACCAGACCCATGCCCGATGATCGCCGAGTGTCGTTACCTTAAAATCGGCAAAAGGCTGGCTGTCGGCGAAGCCAATCTATTTTCAGCGGGTAATGACGGGCTTGTTGCTCATGTCACGGCGACCTATTCGGTACCTGCGGCACAAATGCGGTAATATAGTACCGCGTAGCCTAACTAACGGAAAAACAGTAGAAATTTCTTATTTTTCTCACTTCACTCTGATTGACGCGATGGGGCGCTTCCGTTAAACACGCGTCATCACGAGGGGTCGGAAACGGCTCTTTAGAACCATCCGCGGGGAGTTTTAGAATTTTCCGCCTAAGTTTGGAATTTCTCTCATGAGCACTTTTTCGGCCAAACCTGCCGAGATCGAGAAGAAATGGGTATTAATCGACGCAAAAGGCCTCGTTGTTGGCCGTCTTGCTTCGATTATCGCCATGCGTTTGCGCGGCAAACACCTTCCGATCTTCACACCGCATGTCGATTGCGGCGATAATGTCATTGTCATCAACGCCGACAAGGTGGTGTTGACCGGTCGCAAGCGCGACCAGAAGGTCTATTATCACCACACCGGTTATCCAGGCGGCATTAAAGAGCGTACCGCCAAGTTCATTCTCGAAGGCCGCTTTCCTGAGCGCGTTGTCGAGAAGGCTGTTGAGCGCATGTTGCCGCGTGGCCCATTGGGTCGCCAGCAGCTTGGCAATCTCCGCGTCTATGGCGGCGCTGATCATCCGCATGTCGCCCAGTCGCCAGCCGTCCTCGATGTCGGCGCGATGAACCGCAAGAATGTGAGGAGCGCCTAATCATGGCCGAAACGCTTCAATCTTTAGCCGATCTCAAGGGATCGCCATCGGCCGCGCCAGAAGCGCCACGCCATGTCCAAAAGCTCGATAAGCAAGGCCGCGCCTATGCTACCGGTAAGCGTAAAGATGCGGTAGCCCGCGTCTGGATCAAGCCAGGCAAGGGTACGATCACGGTCAATGGCCGTGCGCTCGAAGTTTACTTCGCTCGTCCCGTGCTCCGAATGATCTTGCAGCAGCCATTTGGCATTGCTTCGCGCTCAGGCCAGTATGACGTTGTTGTTACCGTTGCTGGTGGTGGTCTTTCGGGTCAGGCCGGCGCGGTGCGCCATGGTCTTTCGAAGGCTCTTACCTATTTCGAGCCAGAACTGCGTGGCGTTTTGAAAAAGGCAGGCTTCCTAACCCGCGACAGCCGTACGGTCGAGCGTAAGAAATACGGCCGCAAGAAGGCTCGTCGTAGCTTCCAGTTCTCGAAGCGCTAAGATTTCAAAGGTTAGCCGGCTTTCAATACTCGGCTCCAACCCGATACATCAAAGCCACGCATCGCGTGGCTTTTTTGTTTATGCAGTCACGGTTTGATTAGTCGAGCTTTAATGGAGTTTTTGAAGGTTTTTTGCTTTGGCAAAGGCCTTCGCAAAGATTTCGAGCGTCAAACCCTCATCTTTCTTAGGCTTCGGGGAAGATGGCAATTTGCCCTGACTTTGTTCACGGGCTGCCTTTAAGGCGCTTAAAAGGTCTGGCGGTGGTGGCTTTGCCATGAATGTGCCCTATTTGTCGTTACAGGGGTATTTTATCACATTTGCAGGAATAGACAAAAAATCTCAGCTAGGCTCATTGCGCGTCCGGATAACATCTTTCGAAAAAACGTAGATCGCTAAAGCCCCGATAAGTGAAACGCCAAAATAAAAATGCAGTGTGGCGTATCCTTCGGCGACCGGCAGGCTCTTCATTTGGTTCATTACCGCACCGGAAATAGGCTGAACGATGCCGGCGCCGCCTATGAAAAGAATGTTCATGAGGGTCAGGCCACGACCCAGCAAATGGTCTGGCACAAAGGAACGGCCATGGGCCATTAAAACACCATAGGTTAGTCCGCTTGCACCCAGAATCGAAAGCGTAAGGATCGCTAGCGATGTGGATGGGTTGCCAAGACCGAGATAGAGGAAGCAGAGGGCGGTAATCGCCGTGCCGATGGCTACAATCCATTTATTGGTGCCAAGCCAATGATCAAGTGGGCCATAGACCATTGCACCGAATGACATTGCCGCCGCCATAACCAATAGCCCATTGCCGCGATCAACCGGACCGAGCCCGTGCACATTGGAAAGATAAGGTCCTGCCCAAAGCCCGCGCTCGGCGATCAATACGGCATAGCTGATTGCTGTTAGAGGGAGGATCGGCCAAAGGGCCCTAATCCGAAGGACCGTCCAAATTCCGCTTAAAAATCCATCATGACGCGTGCTTTCGGATTTTTTCGGATCATGGATGGTAAAAAAGAGCAGTGCAGTTGCAAGCAGTGTAATGAAGGCCATTAATGACATGGCATTGCGCCACCCGATCGCTGTGGCGGCCCATGATAATGGTGATGCTGCCAATAAATTTCCGGCGGATCCAAGCCCAATAAGCCATGAGCAAAGGAGTGCAAATCGTTTGGCGCTATAGATGCGGCCCATCACAAAAATGGCGCCCATATAAATAGCGCTGCAGCCGATACCTACCAAAGCAAGAGCAATATCGAGTTCGAGCGTCGAATTGGCATGTGCAAAGAGTGCTGCGCCGAGAATGGCGGCTAGCATCGTTGTTGTCACAGTCTTCTTCGGCCCGATGGTATCAAGCGCCCACCCAACCGGAAACTGCATGACAGTAAAGCCGAGAATCCAAGCCGTTTGCATGGTCGCGAGCGCTTGTGGATCAAGCGATAATTCTACCGCCAGCTCAGGCGCGATGACGGCAAGAAAAGATCTGAAAAATTGGCTTAAAATATAGCCTATAAGGAAGGAAGAAAACACCAGCATCGCAAACTCGTTTCTCGATCCCCGTTCCGCGATGCCTGAATTACTTATCGCTTAGGGTATGCTTCGATAGGCCCTATCTTGATAGGCGAGCGGTTTATGGTCACTCGCTGTAAGGCCAATTACTCTTCCTATTAATACCGAATGGGTCCCGGCTTCAACGGCGTTATACATTTCACATTCGAAGCTGGCCGTTGCGTTTGCGAGCCTGCGTGCGCCCGTAATCCCGATCGTCCAGCTTGCTGCATTAAAATCATAGGGGGCAATGCTAGGTGATCGTCCCGCAAATGCATCGGCTAAATCTGATTGGCCGCTTGAAAGCACATTGACACAGAAAACGCCATTTTGGCGGATAGCCGCCTCAATTTGATTGGTCCGCTTGATGCAAACAAGAACCAAGGGTGGATCGGCTGAGACGGAACTAAACGCACTTACGGTCAATCCAAATTCACCCGCCGCACCTGCCGTTGTTACAAGGGTAACAGGCGTAATCGCGAGACGCATCGCGTCAACAAAGGTTTCTAAGATAATATTTTTAGGGCTTTCCGAAACTTCAGAAGGTTCTCGTTTGTTGGGTTGATCGACCATAGAACACTATTACCCTTATAAGGCGCCATACGGTATGACGACTAACTGCGCCTTTATCATACTCCGTTTGGCGTAATTCAGATTTACTTTATTTCATAGACGCATAGCGCTAGTCTTCTCATTCATTTCCGTGGAAACGACATAATGACACTTTTTGATACTGAAACAGGCCGCATTGAGGCGATTGAAATTCGATTGGCCCACCAAGATAAAATGATCTCGGATCTGAACGATGTCATTACCGCGCAATGGCGAAAGATTGATTTACTAGAACGGCAACTTGGTCGGCTTCGTGAAGAGCTACAGACCCTTGAGCCGCAGCGGCAATCGCCTGAGCCGCCGCCACCCCATTATTAAGTTCGAGAAGCGCAGATGTTTTAAGCTGTCTCCTTCGCAGGCGGGACTGTCTCGGTCTTTTTGCCCGTAAGCTTTTTCGAGCGCTTTTTCTTGATGACAATTTTACGTGGACTTTTGGTCCTTAATTGAAGCAAATTTTCCTGCATCAATTCCATTTGCATTTGCTGCATCTCGGAGAGGCGCTGCCATTGTTTGGTTAAAAGGTAATCTAACTTTTCTTGAATATGCCTGATTTCAAGTTCGGCTTTAAGATTAACTTTATAATCGTTAAACGCGCGCAAGCGGTCTTTTGTTTCTTGGCGTTTCTGGCTCATCATAATAATCGGCGCTTGAATGGCCGCGATGCACGAGAGCACAAGGTTAAGGAGAATGAACGGATAGGCATCAAATGCCTGCTGCTCGCCGAGCCAAATATTGACCGACATCCATATGACAAGAACAGCAAAGAAGCTGATAAGAAAAGCCCAAGATCCACCAAAGGCGGCAAGCCCATCGGATACGCGTTCACCAAAGGTGCGGGTCTCTTCAAATTCTTCTTCGATGTTTTCAACGATCGTATCGTGATCGGCTAGACTTTCCGCAACTTGGCGATCAAGCTCTGTTAGTTCGCCATGCTCGAGTTTAAGCATCTCTTCGACATAGAGCGTTCGATACCTTTCAACTTCGTTGAGCGCGATATACGCGTCTTCCTGAAGGTCTGGG
This sequence comes from Beijerinckiaceae bacterium, assembly GCA_036758905.1. Lineage (GTDB taxonomy): Bacteria > Pseudomonadota > Alphaproteobacteria > Rhizobiales > Beijerinckiaceae > CAIUPE01. Next base: position 16,060 of record DAIOVR010000010.1, read on the forward strand.
TAGTCTTCGCGAATACGATCGGCGAGTGAGGGGCGAAGCGAGCCAAGCTCAACCAATTTTTTACGCGGCAATTCTTTATGCGTAATCGCGCAGAAAAGCTTTTTAGGGCGCGGCGTGATGCCAACCGAAATGGCATCTTCAGAGTTTTCTACATCCGTCATGACTGACCTTCCGTGCCTTGCCGATCATTCGATCACATTTTTAACTGGCCTTATTCGTAAACTACAGCGGGTAACTGGAAGAGAAAATCCAGTCACCTCTATATTTTAGGACTGCCAACGCAGTCTGGCAGTTATATGACATGATCATGACAGTTTAAGAAACAACCAGACTATCCATGTCATGCATTTGCTAGTTGGGTGGGTTAGTGGCCACCCAACAAAGCTAAGACAACGTGGAACATTCCCGGAGCAAAAGCAGCAATAGCTGTTAGAACCACACCCAATGCACCGCCAATAGCGGCAAGAATAACAAACATCGACATTCCTGTCACAACCGATGTTGATGCTAACACCACTGAAATTTGCAAGACAACGCCCGCAATTTCGAAGACATGATAATGCTCCATAGCCGAGTCACGTTGATGTTCAAAAGCAAGGGCCTTTTCCGTCAGTTCCTTTTTGCCCTCATTTTTAACAGGATCGCTTTCGTACCGGTCAGCGGTTGACCGCCAATCTGCGATCACTTTTTTCTGCTTCGCTACTAATTCCGCCGACGCCGCAGGATCCATAGATGCTTCTAAACTTTCAGCTGCCGTTCGGAGAGTTGTCTGCTTGATCGATTTGGCCTGATAGAAGGCCCACGTATCGGCTGCATTTACATTGAAAGCGATGGCATCGGTCTGCGAGCTTTTTGCTCCGAGTTCCGCCAGCGCAAACAGCAAGGCCAAAGTGGTAATGAACAAAGCTACCTTGCGGTTCGACTTTTCTGGCATTTCTGGAACTTCATCATCAGACATGTATCAGGCTCCCTTACGCATTACACGGAAATATATTCGCCCATTCGTTACGCTGATTCGGACAGGCCGGACTACGATGGTCGCTTCATATGAAGCTATTTTGAACGCATTTGCCCCTGAATTGGCGGTAATGATTTCAGGTAAATTGCCATGGACATGCGGTCCATATCGCTCAGTTCCGCGGTGTTACGAACGACCTCGGCCATGGATCCGCCAACCGAGTCAAAATCCGGTGTAAACCCGTCTTTGAGCAGATTGGCTATGTCGGCTTCGGACCATGCGGCAAGCCCGGTTTTATCTGGCGTGATATTGGGAACAATGCCCTTACCTTCTAAATTAGGTCCACCCGATAAGCGCTTCTCATCAATAATCGCGCCCGCAAAGTTTCGTGGCGAATGGCATTCGGCGCAATGGCCTACACCCTCGACAAGATAGCGGCCACGATTCCAACTTTCACTACGGTCGCCTTCGACTTCTATGACGCTCCCGTTGAGAAAGGCGAGCTTCCATAAGCCCACACCCCGGCGGATTGAGAATGGAAATGTCAGGTCGTGGCTTGGGGGCCTTCCGCTAACAGGTGGTAGGGTTCGTATATAGGCAAAGATGTCGATCGCATCATCGGGTGAAAGGTGACGATAGGATGTATAAGGGAAGGACGGGTAGTAAGGGCTACCATCGGGAGCGGTGCCATCACGGATCGCTCGAATAAATTGGGTTTCCGTCCAGCGACCTATGCCATCGTTCAGGTCGGGTGAAATATTGGGCGGATAAAAAATACCAAAGGGGGTCTTGAGAGGTTTCCCACCGCCTAAGTGCAAACGATCATCCGAGCCCGATGAGGCATGACATGAAATACAGCCGCCTGCTGCGAAGAGCACTTTCCCATTTACAGGGTCTCCTGCGCGCGTCGGCTTCCAACGCCCATCGCCACGAAAAGCAAAATGGGCGTCGAAATCCGTAAGCCAATAACTAGCGGCAAGGACAAAGATACCAAAAACCAATAGGAGGCGAGCAGGCAAATTCATGACCAAGCCTATATCGGCCCTGCTTATTGCCCATCCTTGATACGCCAAGCTTCATGGCATGAGCCGCAATTATTCTTCACAACATTTGGCATCGTCGCTTTAAAGGATGCTTCATCAATGATGGCTACAGAAGCGGCTTTGGCATCGGCTTTAAATTTTTCGTTAGCAGCTAGGAAGCCTGCCATATCTTCCCAGATTTTCGGCGATGCCGATGTCTTCTCGCCTGTTTTAGAATCATCAGGGAAGAGAGTCACGAATTTGGTCGTATTTTCTTGATAGGTTGCGAGTGCCTTTTGCACGGTCGGAAGGTCAAAAGGAGCTTCCCCCTTCAGCATGCCCATAATTGATTTCGTGGCAGCGCCATTCGATTTCATTACTTGCTGGCGTTCACCGATGGCGGCGGTTGACGCCACCGCAAATGTGGCCACCACGGATAAGGACAAGGCGAGAACGGCATGTTGAAGTTTCATGATAAGCCCCTGGTTAATATAGTGTCAGATATACTACGCCCTAATTGCATGGCAGGATCATGACCGATACCGCTACAATACGAAAGAGCCCCTGCTTTTGTGAAGCAGGGGCTCTGATCGAGTGTGATTAAGAGGATTACGTTTAGGTCAAGCGACCGTCTGCGGCCTGAAATCGGAAGGATTGATCCCTGCCACTTCGACCGGCTTCTTCATCGCATCCCGCCGGAACGGCTCGCCCAGTTCTTGGTTGAGCACGATTTCGATAAAAGTCGTAACGCCCTTTTTCTGAGCGTCGCATGCTTCTTTAAGCGCCGCCGTCACTTCTGCCTGGGTTTTGACCGTTACACCTTTCAGTCCGCAGCCTTCGGCCACACGGGCGTAGGATAGATGCGGGTCTAGCTCGGTGCCGACGAAATTATCATCGTACCAAAGGGTCGAATTACGCTTCTCCGCACCCCATTGATAATTGCGGAAGATCACCATGGTAATCGCTGGCCATTCTTCGCGTCCGATGGAGCTCATTTCAGACATTGAAATACCGAAGGCACCATCACCGGCAAAACCAACCACCGGCGTATCAGGATTGCCAATCTTTGCGCCAATAATCGACGGGAAACCATAACCGCAGGGTCCAAATAGGCCGGGGGCCAAATATTTCCGTCCCTGTTCGAAGGTCGGATAGGCGTTACCAATCGCACAATTATTACCGATATCTGACGAGATGATCGCATCGGCAGGCAATCCTGCTTGAATGGCGCGCCATGCTTGACGTGGTGACATACGATCAGGATTGGCCTTACGGGCGCGATCATTCCACGTCGTGCCGGGATCATCATCTTCATGATCCATCGACGAGAGCTGCTGTAACCAGGCTGATTTGGTTTGGTGAACCAATGCCTTGCGGGCATCGCGCCCATCATTGCCAGCGGTCGGTGCAAGCTGCGCAAGAATTTGCTGCGCGACTTGCTTGGCATCGCCGCAAATACCAACCGTTACGGGCTTTGTTAGTCCAATACGATCAGGGTTGATATCGACTTGGATGACCTTTGCCGTTTTAGGCCAGTAATCAATGCCATAGCCGGGCAGCGTCGAAAACGGATTAAGCCGTGTGCCAAGCGCTAGAACAACGTCAGCCTTCGCGATCAGCTCCATGGCTGCTTTCGAGCCATTATAGCCTAAGGGGCCGGCTGCGAGACGATGGCTGCCGGGGAAGCTATCATTGTGTTGATAATTGCTGCACACCGGCGCATCGAGGCGCTCGGCCAATGCGACACAATCTGGAATAGCGCCACCAAGCACAACACCGGCACCCGAAAGGATAACGGGGAATTTTGCTTCGGACAGCAACTTTGCGGCTTCGGCAATCGCATGGGCGCCGCCAGAGGGACGTTCAAATTCGAGGATAGTTGGCAGCGGCACATCGATGACTTGCGTCCAGAAATCGCGAGGAATGTTGATTTGCGCAGGGGCTGAAAGCCGCTTAGCCTTCAAGATCACCCTGTTCAAAACTTCCGCCACGCGGCTCGGGTCACGAACTTCTTCCTGATAGCAAACCATGTCGCGGAACATGGCCATCTGTTCCACTTCTTGGAAGCCGCCCATACCAATCGTCTTGTTAGCTGCTTGCGGGGTCACGAGCAGAAGTGGCGTATGGTTCCAATATGCCGTCTTCATGGCCGTTACGAAGCCTGTGACGCCAGGGCCGTTCTGTGCAATGGCCATAGCGATCTTGCCCGTCGTGCGGGTATATCCATCGCAGATCAGGCCACCATTGGTTTCATGGGCGACATCCCAGAATTTAATTCCCGCCTTCGGAAAAAGGTCCGAAATCGGCATAAATGCTGATCCGATAATGCCAAAAGCATGCTCGATGCCGTGCATCTGCAAGACTTTAACGAAAGCTTCTTCGGTGGTCATTTTCATGATCGGATCTCTCCTTAAGACATAACAAGCGGTAAGTGCCGCGCGACGATGATTCAATCATACCCAATAGGCCGAGCTTTTCTCTAGAGCCAGCGGATTTATGCTCGGTATGCCAAGCGCTAAAAGCAATGGATCCGCTAAAAATACAAATTTTTTTAGTATTAATTTTCAAGATTAGATTAAAATAAAAATATATTTATCAATATATTCAAATATATAATGTAATATATCAATATTATTTTTTTATTCGTTTATTTAATAATACAATTAAATTTAATTTATTTTTATTTATAGGCTTAATTATAAATTATTTTTCAATTTAAACAGAGTGATCAAATTTATATTTGAATTTAAAATCAGTTGCCATTATTTAATAAAATGCCGTAACGTAAGCATATTAAGTAGAGGTGAGTCGAATGGTTAAAGAAGGTTTGGGTGCTCCGATGCCGTCAGAAAATCGTCGCAGCCAGGATGTGAGTGATGTTTCGGCAAATTCGATCTTAACGGCCCCGGTTTCTCTATCTGGATCTATAAAGTGGTTTGATGTTGCCAAAGGTTTTGGGTTCGTCGTTCCCGACGGCGGGGGTCCCGACATTTTATTGCACGTCACTTGCCTTCAACGCGACGGCTTTCGGGTTGCTTATGAAGGAACTCGGCTTGTTTTTGAGGCGGTAGCAGGACGGCGCGGCTGGCAAGTCCTGCGTATTGTCTCAATGGACTTATCGACGGCCGTTCATCCGTCACAATTACCGCCACCGCGTACCCATATTGCCGTCACACCGACGAGCCCCTTGGTCAGGGTGAGGGTAAAATGGTTCAATCGGTTGCGTGGCTTCGGATTTGCCAATGAGGGGGAAGGATCACCGGACATCTTCCTTCATATGGAGGTGCTCCGGCGTTATGGTTTGGCAGAAGTTCGGCCAGATCAGGAGCTTCTCGTTCGTTATGGTCCTGGCGTGAAAGGTCTTATGGCTTCTGAAATTCGCTTGGTCGATGGCGAAGGCGTGCCGTTTTCACATTGACCATTCGGGCGGAAACCGCCAAAAATGGGAGTATGAAACCTTCTATTCGCTCGTGGCTACCGTTTGCGCTCTGTTCTTTGCTTGCAACCGGGTGCTTATTCGCCATTTTAAGCTCGTCAGCCCGAGCGGAAGGGCGCATCGAAGCGGTTACCATTGAGACGCCAACGAGTCCTGTCAGGTTTGATTGCGAAATCATGCGCACTGAGACTGAGCGCGAACAGGGCCTTATGTTTCGCCCTTATCTCCCTGAATTACGCGGCATGCTTTTTGATTTTGGCGAAGAACGTCCGGTTCAAATGTGGATGAAAGATACACTCATTCCACTTGATATGATTTTTATTCGGGCCAATGGCACAATTGCGCGCGTTATTGCCAATGCCGAGCCTTATTCAACCCGCGTATTGCCTTCGGGTGAACCTGTTCTGGCCGTCCTTGAGATTAATGCGGGATTAGCATCAAAATACAAAATCGAAGCGGGTGCCCATGTGACACACGCGCTTTTTTCTAAATAACCAATCAAGGCAAAATCAGGCTTTTGCCTTTGTGGTTTTCTTTGCCGCCGTCTTCTTGGTCGCTGTCTTCTTTGCAGCAGGCTTTTTCGGCGCCGCTGCCTTTGTTGTTGTTTCTGACTTCTTCGTAGCCGAAGCCTTCTTCGCGGCTGGCTTTTTCGAAGAAGCGGGCTTTTTGGCTGTTTTCTTGGCAGGGGCAACAGCAGCTCTTGCCGTTATCAAGGCGATCGCTTCTTCAAGCGTTACAGCATCAGGCGTAGATCCCTTGGGTAGCGTAGCGTTTACACCGTTCCAGCTGACATAAGGGCCGTAACGGCCGTCTTTGGCCGTGATTTCGCCACCCTCTGGATGGGCGCCTACAACGCGACCAGGCGCAGCAGCTGCTCGACCAAAGCGCGATCCGCCAGTGCCTGATTCTTTTGCTATGATTAAGTCGATAGCACGGTTGGCACCGATTTCCAGAACATCGTCGCCAGCGCCAAGATTGGCATAGGTTTTTCCATGCTGCACATAGGGGCCATAGCGACCAATATTCGCCAAAATAGGTTCGCCTGAGGTTGGATGTTTTGCAACTTCACGGGGCAGGGAGAGGAGCTTGAGGGCCAATTCCAAATCAACGGAACTTGGGCTGGTGCCTTTTGGCAACCCTTGACGCTTGGTTTTTTCGCCTTCGCCAAGTTGGACATAAGGGCCAAAGCGCCCGTCACGAAGGGTGATATCCTCGCCGGTTGCAGGATCTTTGCCTAATACACGCGTGCCCGGTGTGCCGCCTTCGCCGCCTTCACCATTTTCTGCGCCATCGGCAGGCGCACCTAATTGCCGTGTGAAACGGCATTCAGGATAATTTGAGCATCCGATAAAGGCCCCGAATTTACCAAGCTTAAGCGAGATGCGACCAGTGCCGCATGAAGGGCACCCACGCGGATCGGATCCATCCGCTTTCGCAGGGAAAATGTGCGAGCCCATTGTTTCGTTGAGGGCGTCGATAACTTTTGTCCGCTCAAGTTCAGTCGTGCCTTCAATCGCCGCAGAGAATTCTTTCCAGAAGGCACGCAGCACTTCTTTCCAGCCAATCTCGGAGTTTGAAATCTTATCGAGATCTTCTTCAAGAGCCGCAGTGAAATCATATTCAACATATTTGGAAAAGAAGCTTTCAAGAAAGCCCGTTACCAACATGCCTTTATCTTCGGCATGAAGGCGCTTCTTTTCAATACGGATATATTCACGTTCTTTCAAAACAGCCAAAGTCGAGGCGTAAGTCGAAGGCCGACCAATGCCCAATTCTTCCATACGCTTCACAAGAGAAGCTTCCGAGAAACGCGGCGGAGGTTCTGTGAAATGTTGATCGGCCTTGATCTCGCGCTTTGCAAGTTTTTCGCCCTGTTTCATCGGCGGCAAACGGCGCGCATCTTCATCTTCCGACTCATCGTCGCGCGATTCTTGGTAAAGTTTCAAAAAGCCGTCAAAGGTTACAACCTGTCCGGTGGCTTTGAGATCAAGCTTACGAGAACCTGCTTCGGCCAGAATATCAACACTCGTGCGTTCAAACTCGGCTGACTCCATCTGGCAGGCGAGGGTCCGCGTCCAAATCAATTCATACAGTTTGGCTTGCTCAGCATCTATAAGCTTAGCAACTTGTTTTGGATGACGAGAAATATCTGTCGGACGGATCGCTTCATGCGCTTCTTGCGCATTTTTTTGCTTAGACGAATATTTCCGAGGCACGCCGGGCAGATAGACGCTGCCAAATTCTTTCTCGATCATACGGCGAACGGCCCCAACGGCTTCGGGCGCCATGTCTATACCGTCGGTACGCATATAGGTGATGAGGCCAACGGTTTCACCACCGATATCCACGCCTTCATAAAGGCGTTGTGCAAGCTGCATCGTGCGCGCAGGGGCGAGCCCTAATTTGCGGCTCGCTTCTTGTTGCAAAGTTGACGTCGTGAAAGGCGGGTAGGGATGGCGCTTGGCAGGTTTTGATTCCACGGAACTTACGGTGAAAGAGGCGGACTCAAGATCCTTCTTGAACGCTTCAGCTTCTTTGCCAGAGCCAATATCAAGACGCGCTATCTTTTTGCCATTGGCGCCAACAAGACGCGCTTCAAACTCTTGGCCAGCAGCGGTCGTAAGTTTGGCCAGCAGCGACCAATATTCGCGTGTAATGAAGGTATCGATTTCGCGCTCGCGCTCACAAACAAGACGCAATGCGACCGATTGAACGCGTCCGGCCGAGCGTGCGCCCGGCAGTTTGCGCCACAAAACGGGCGATAGACGGAAGCCGACAAGATAATCAAGCGCACGGCGCGCTAGATAGGCGTCGACCAAGGCTTGGTCCACTTGGCGGGGATGGGCCATCGCGTCTAGAACGGCGTCTTTGGTAATAGCATTGAAGGTGACGCGTTCGACTGGAACGCCCTTCAAAGCACGGCGGTTATTGAGCGCTTCAACAATATGCCATGAAATGGCTTCGCCTTCGCGATCCGGATCGGTTGCGAGAATGAGCCCATCGGAACCTTTAACAAGGTTCACAATGTCGGAAACGCGCTTGGAGGCCTTGCTGTCGACCTCCCAGGTCATGTCAAAATCCTTCTCAGGATCAACGGAGCCGTCCTTTGGAGGCAAATCCCGGATATGGCCAAACGAGGCGATAACCTCGTAGCCTTTTCCAAGATATTTGTTGATCGTCTTGGCCTTAGCGGGCGATTCGACGACGACAACCTTCATGCGTAAATTCCCTAGCGCTTTGAAAAATCAAGCAGGACTGCTCTATTGGAGGCCTCATGTCGCAAGCGAAAGGCGGCGCGTCAAGGGCAAGGTTTGCTTAAATTAATCCACATAGGCCTTCCGGGCTTCGCATCGAAGCGCTTGATTGCGGCCTCACTCCCCTCTATAGCCGACTTTTAATGAGCAATTTGACCGCCCCGGGCCGGCTTTTTCCGCACCGTCATCTCCTCGGCATCGAGGGATTGGCGCCTGATGACATTATTCAACTTCTCGATTTAGCCGATGAAGCCGTTGAGGTTTCCCGTCAGATTGAGAAGAAAAAGGCCACTTTAAGAGGTCGAACACAGATTAATCTGTTTTTTGAAGCCTCAACACGCACCCAAGCCTCGTTCGAGCTGGCCGGAAAACGGCTCGGTGCTGACGTCATGAACATGTCGGTTGGCTCTTCCTCCATCAAAAAGGGTGAGACGCTGATTGATACGGCGATGACGCTCAATGCGATGCGACCAGATTTAATTGTTGTCCGGCATCATTCGGCGGGTGCCGTCCAGCTTTTGGCCCGAAAAGTGGATTGCTCGGTGATCAACGCCGGGGACGGTCAACATGAACATCCGACACAAGCGCTGCTCGATGCATTGACCATCAGGCGGAATAAGGGCCGGATTCGCGGTCTCGTTGTCGCCATTTGTGGTGACATTCTGCATTCGCGTGTCGCGCGCTCCAATCTTATTTTGCTGAATGCCCTTGGCGCCGATGTCCGCGTCGTCGGCCCATCGACGCTTCTTCCGACCGGCATCGAAAATATGGGTGCCAAGGTTTTTAATAATATGCGTGAGGGCCTGAAAGACGCCGACATTGTCATGATGTTGCGCCTGCAGAGGGAGCGGATGAACGGATCATTCGTCCCATCGGTCAAAGAATATTTCCGCTATTTTGGGTTAGACTCAGAAAAGCTCGCGCTTGCTAAACCGGACGCACTCGTTATGCACCCTGGTCCAATGAACAGGGGTGTGGAGATAGCGTCGGATATTGCGGATGGCGCGCAATCGCTCATTCGCGAGCAAGTCGAGATGGGGGTTGCCGTTCGGATGGCGGTCCTTGAAGCGCTATCCCGGCATCTTCCGAACAGTGAGTTGCGCGCATGATGACGTTGCGTCCCGTACTCATTATTAATGCCCATCTTGTTGACCCTCTAACGGCGACAGAGACCAATGGATCTCTGGCGATCGAGAATGGTGTTATTCACGCATGGGGGCGTGCGATCGACGCCTCTGCTCCGCCCGAAGGTGCCTTGGTCATTGATGGGCGTGGCCGCACTCTAGCGCCTGGCCTGGTTGATTTACGTGCCTTTGTTGGGGAGCCCGGTGCAGAGCATCGTGAAACCTTATCATCCGCAAGCCGTGCGGCAGCGGCGGGCGGTGTTACAACAGTAGTTTCCATGCCGGAAACAAATCCTCCGGTCGATGATCCGGCTGTCGTTGATTATCTCGTTCGTCGTGCGCGCGAAAAAGCAGGCATTCGATTGCTTCCGGCCGCGGCCTTAACCAAAGGTCTCAACGGTAAAGAAATGACCGAAATCGGTCTTTTGAAAGAGGCTGGCGCTGTATTCTTTACCGATGGCGCACGTTCGATTGCTAATGCACAAGTCATGCGTCGCGCGCTTACTTATGCGCGTGATTTTGGTGCGCTTATTGTTCACCATCTCGAAGACGCAGCCCTTGCCGACGGTGGGGTGATGAATGAGAGCGAGCTTTCGAGCCGCTTGGGCCTTCCCGGTATCCCGCGCGAAGCAGAAACCATTATGCTGGAGCGCGATATCAGCCTCGTTCGATTAACGGGAGGCCGTTATCATGCAGCTATGATTTCATGTGCCTCATCGCTCGAGATCATTGCTAGAGCAAAGGCTGAAGGGCTGCCGGTTACTTGTGGCGTATCGATAAATAATCTCGCCTTGAACGAAAATGATATCAGCACCTATCGAACATTCTTGAAACTATCGCCGCCTTTACGCGACGAGGATGATCGTCGTGCAATGGTTGAGGGTGTTGCATCGGGTCTGATTGATGTCATCGTATCCGATCATAATCCGCAAGATGTTGAAACCAAGCGTCAACCCTTTGCGGAATGTGCGGATGGTGCCATTGGTTTAGAAACATTATTGTCTGCAGCTTTACGCTTGGTGCATAGCGATGACGTTGCATTGCCTCGTCTCCTGCAAGCCCTTTCAACGCGACCTGCCGATTTGATCGGTTTACCGCAAGGACGTCTCTTAAAAGGCGCGCCAGCTGATCTTATTCTCTTCGATCCTGACGAACCTTTCGTCCTTGATCCCGATACGCTTCATTCACGCTGTAAGAATACGCCTTTCGACGGCGCGCGGCTTCAAGGACGCGTGCATATGACGATGGTCGGCGGTCAAATTGTTCATGAAGCCTGATCATTCGAAAAGGAAAGGCTGATGCTAGGTAACGAAGCGATGATTGCAGCCACCTTAGTGGGTTATCTGTTCGGCTCTATCCCTTTTGGCGTTTTGCTAACGCGCTTTTTTGGTGCGGGTGACTTACGACAAATCGGCTCGGGTAACATTGGTGCAACCAATGTTCTGCGGACAGGTCGAAAAGGCTTGGCCGCCGCCACGCTTCTCGGTGACATGCTTAAAGGGACAGCCGCGGTATTGGTTGTCGCAGAATTCATTGGATCTGATTTTACAATTCTTGCTGGTCTTGCCGCTTTTTTCGGACACCTTTTTCCAGTTTGGTTGCGCTTTAAAGGTGGAAAGGGTGTGGCCACCTATTTAGGCGTTACGCTTGCTCTTGTTTGGCCCGCCGCACTTGGCTTCGCTGTTATCTGGTTACTGACGGCCTTTGTGACCCGCTATTCATCCCTGTCGGCTCTTATTGCCAGTCTTTTGGCACCTTTGATCGCTTATTATCTAGACGGCATTCCGATCACTGTGACCCTGTATTTTATGACAGTTGTGCTTTGGTGGATGCATCGCGCCAATATCGCTCGTTTATTAAATGGAACCGAAGGCCGTATCGGATCAAAAAATGAGCGATCAAACGGTGGGACGCAAATTAACGGATCGCCAAAGGCTTGATTGGCTTCGCCTGTCACGCACTGAGGGCGTTGGCCCCAGAACCTTTCGTACCTTAATTAATCGATATGGCGGCGCAGGCGAGGCCCTTGCGGCGCTACCATCCCTTCTTGCCCATCAAGGTCGAATTGGCCGTGTAACGACGGTCACGGAGGCTGAAGATGAAATGGCGCTTGCGTCTCGATATGGCGTCCGGTTTGTTGCGATGGGTGAGCCCGATTATCCACGCCTGTTACGAATGATCGATTCCGCGCCGCCGATGATCGGTCTGCGCGGAAACGCTACCTTATTTGAGCGGCCAAGTGTCGCTATCGTCGGCTCACGAAATGCGTCGGGTGGCGGATTGAAAATGGCTGAAATATTGGCCGAGGGTCTTGGTCGAGCCCATTGCGTTGTTATATCGGGGCTGGCACGCGGCATTGATACCCATGCTCATCGTGCCTCTTTGGCAACAGGGACTGTCGCAGTGCTTGCTGGGGGGCATGATAAAGTTTATCCGAGCGAGAACATGGAACTATTAGACCTCATTTTGGAAACGGGTGCTGCCATTTCTGAAATGCCCATGGGGTGGGAGCCGCGCGGGCGCGATTTTCCACGAAGAAACCGCGTTATTTCCGGCCTTTCTTTGGGTGTGATTGTGGTGGAAGCAGCGTTGCGATCCGGCTCGTTGATCACCGCCCGTTTTGCAACAGAACAGGGCAGGGATGTTTTTGCCGTCCCAGGCTCGCCACTTGATCCCCGTGCTGAGGGTACTAATGATTTAATACGAGAAGGCGCCACGCTCATCGGTTCCGCTGAACATGTAATGGCGGCATTGGCACCCATGTTGGGACGGGAAGATTGGCCGCCTCATGCTTATGAGGCCGGTGATCAATCTGGCGACGAACCTTTGTGGGACGAATTAGACCTTGATGAAAAAGGCTTTCGCGAAGGTAGTACGTTAAGGCCGGCGTCTCAAAAAATTGGTCCCGTTGCCTCGGAGGATGATAACAACGGGACCTTGACTGGGTACGCAGTACAAAATCCTAAGCAACAACTCGTTCAACTGATGGGGCCATCCCCAATTTCCATTGACGATTTGGTCCGTTTGACCGGGCATAGCGCGTCAATGGTACAAACAATTTTACTTGAACTCGAATTGGAGGGAGCGATTGAGCGCAGCGGTGGTGGTCTCGTTTCTATCAGCGTTCAATCGTATTCGAATCGAATTAGTTAGGCGCTCTCAGCACGCCGGCATGCCCTTTGGCTTCAATCCGGGCCATTTCAAGAAAATAGCCGAGAAGGTCGTATTGTGCACTGCGGGCGAGAGCGGCAAGCTCGCCCGTCATTTGAGCGAGATAAAGCGCGATTTCCTCGCGCTCGGTTCCGTTTGTTAGGATCGGGGCAGAATCGATCGCGGATATTTCGCTATTGGCAATGTCGGATGATTTTTTGAAGGCGATGGCAACCATGTGTTTATACCTTTTTGGCGGGATGAATTAAGAGATACACCGAACTAAACCACACGCTCTTCTGGGAAGACATTCTACAATCTATGAATGAAATATAGAATATAAATCCCTTTAAGTTGTGTTACGACGATTTAAAAAATTGATCAAGTCGACGTACGCGACGCAAACTTCGTCGACCTGACGCTGAGTGAGATACGTAAAATTTCTAAAATTGACACGAAAAATGCTGATATTTACATGTTAAATAGAAATTTTTAGCGTTAAATCGATCAAAAATACCTAAATTAGGGATCGATAATTAATGGCCAATTTTATCCCAGACTGGCTAATATGACAGGCATCGATATCATCGCCCCTAAGGTTTGAAGGGTCAGAATCTCAGCCATCAAAATGGCATTGCCACCGAGTTGCTTGGCTAAAATATAGGATGCGCTGGCGGTCGGCACAGCCATGCAAAGTAGGGTTACGGCGAGCGGTGTTCCTGAAATGTCAAAGTGCGCGGCGAAAAAACTCGCAATGAGCGGCATGGCAACCAGTTTAGCGATGCTGGGAACAAGATGATGCAGCGTTGGTCGCCGAAGGGCTGCAAGTTCAAGACCGGCACCGGCGGCAAGCAATCCGGCAGCAAGCGAGGTTTGGCCGATCATCGTGAGGGGCGCAAACAGAGCCGTCGGGATGAAATGTATGACGGGCCGCAGCGCCAATCCGATCAGGCATGACCAGATAAATGGATTTTGGATAAGCGTTTTAAAAAACTCAGTCGGCGTTGGCCGCTTTGCCGCGGCGTAGCGAGCTAAAACACCCACCGCTAACACGTTAAGTAACGGGATCATCGCTGCAATGGCGACAGCACAAAGCGCAGCCCCTTGTTTTCCGTACAGGCTCGATGCCATGGCAAACGCGACAAACGAATTCCAGCGGATCGATCCTTGAAATACGGAACTGAACGAAGGGCCATCCATATCAAGCCAGCGGGCGAGCCATGGCCGCATGATCAGCAGAATGGCAGCAACCGTCAGTAGCGAAAAAACCAAAGTGGCGCCAACGGCCATAAAGGGCGTCGCGGCAAGATCTGCTGTTGCCATTGTTGACATCAACATTGCGGGGAAGAGGACAAAATAGGTAATCCGCTCAAATCCCCGCCAATTTTCTTGAACAATAGCGCCCGTGCCGCGCAAAGTCGCGCCAACAGCGATAACAAGAAACACGGTCAGTAGATTAGGAAAAGCGGCCATGGGCAGGTTCACGCAATCGGAAATAGGAATTTAAAAGGTTGAATTTGTCGTATTAACGCGGTCGATAAACGATTGCAGGATATAGGCGGCGGCAAGTTTATCGACCAATTCCGCTCGCCGCGAGCGGGAAGCATCGGCATCAATCAATGTTCGGGTCACAGCGGCTGTCGAAAGTCGCTCATCTTGAAACAGCACCGGCAAGGGCGAGAGTGCCGATAAATTCCGAACAAAAGCTCTCGTTGCCTGGGCGCGGGGGCCTTCGCTACCGTCCATATTGAGAGGAAGGCCAATCACGAGGGCCGCTACCCCGTGTTTTTCTGCCAGTCCAAGCAGCGCCGTGGCATCCGCCTTGAATTTCACCCGACGAATCGTTTCAAGGGGCGTTGCGATGCGGCGCTCGACGTCCGAAAGGGCGAGACCGATCGTTTTTGTCCCTAAATCAAGCCCCATAAGACGCGAACCGCGCGGCAATGCGAGGTTAAAAGCGGCATCGGAGCGGTTTTTTTCATCCATGAAGCGGGGTTAGCATGCCAGAGCGTCCGATACCAAGTCGAAACACCGGGATCCTCCATTGCGGCGCTTCCCACGCGGGTGCTATAGGCGGCATATCCGAATCCTGACCCTTGCTCTGGAGTTATCATGTCTGTTGATCAGGCTACTGTCCGGCGAATTGCGCGATTGGCACGCATTGCCGTTACCGATGAGGAAGTCCCGCATCTGATGGGCGAATTGAACGCCATGCTTTCTTTCGTCGAGCAACTCGGGGAAGTGGATGTAACGGGCGTCGAGCCAATGACCTCCGTCACGCCTATGGCGATGAAGAAGCGTGTCGATCAGGTGAGCGATGGCGGATATCCAGAAACGGTTACGGGCAATGCGCCGATGACCGAAGACCATTATTTCCTTGTTCCTAAAGTCGTCGAATAGGCGCCATCATGACCGACCTGACCCACATGACCTTGGCCGATGCGCGTGACGCGTTGAAGGCTAAAAAGATTTCTTCGGTTGAATTGACGCAGGCTCATATCGCCGCCGTTGAAGCCGCCCGCCCGCTTGGCGCCTATGTTCTTGAAACACCCGATCAAGCGCGCGCTATGGCGCAAGCATCTGACGAGAAAATTGCCAGAGGCGAAGCAGGTCCATTAGAGGGCATTCCGCTGGGCATTAAAGACCTCTACGCGACGAAGGGCGTCCGCACGACGGCCTGCTCGAATATTTTGGCTAATTTTGTGCCGCAATATGAATCGACTGTCTCGAGCCAATTATGGCGCGATGGCGCGGTGATGCTCGGCAAATTATCGAATGATGAGTTCGCGATGGGCTCGTCGAATGAATCCTCCGCCTTTGGTCCGGTTGCCTCGCCTTGGACACCACCCAATTGGTCGGCTGATAAGGCCAAAGCCGTTCTCGCTGGTGATAAAAAAGGATTACTCGTTCCGGGTGGTTCATCCGGCGGTTCGGCCTCTGCGGTGGCAGCAGGGCTTTGCTTGGGTGCCACAGCGACGGATACTGGCGGTTCCATTCGCCAGCCAGCAGCCTTTACTGGAACCGTTGGAATCAAGCCAACTTATGGCCGCTGCTCGCGCTGGGGCATTGTCGCGTTTGCTTCCTCGCTCGATCAGGCTGGACCGATCGCACGCACGGTCCGTGATACGGCGATTATGCTTCGTTCAATGGCGGGGCACGACCCGAAAGACACAACATCGGTTGATCGTACCGTTCCTGATTATGAAGCCGCGATTGGCCGCTCGGTGAAGGGCATGAAAATCGGTATTCCGAAAGAATACCGCGTGGAAGGGATGTCGGCAGAAATCGACGCCCTTTGGACCAAGGGCGCCGATATGCTGCGTGCTGCTGGTGCCGAGATTGTCGAAATCTCGTTGCCCCACACGAAATATGCATTGCCTGCTTATTATATTGTCGCGCCCGCTGAGGCGTCGTCGAACCTCGCCCGTTATGATGGTGTGCGGTATGGCTTGCGTGTTCCGGGTAAAGACATCACCGACATGTATGAAAAAACCCGCGCCGCAGGCTTCGGCCCCGAAGTACGTCGCCGCATCATGATTGGCACCTATGTGCTTTCTGCCGGCTATTACGATGCCTATTACGTGCGAGCACAACAAATCCGCACCTTGATCAAGCAGGACTTCGAGAAGGCCTATGCATCGGGTGTAGATGCTGTGCTAACGCCTGCGACACCGTCCCCTGCCTTTGGCATTGGAGAGAAGAGCGGCGCGGATCCAGTCGAGATGTATTTGAACGATGTGTTTACGGTGACCGTTAATATGGCGGGTCTTCCGGGCTTGGCTGTTCCGGCGGGTCTATCATCGGATGGGCTACCGCTAGGCCTACAGCTTATAGGCCGCCCCTTTGATGAAGAAACCTTGTTCTCTCTCGGTGAAGTGATTGAGCAAGCCGCAGGCAGGACGAAACTTCCAGAAGCGTGGTGGGCCTGATGCCCCTTTATGAAGCGCTATATGAGGGGCTAAAGCCCTTCACATGGCTTATTCTTGAGGCGATCTTTGACCCCTTCGTGGTCGGCATCGGCTTGTTAATGGGGTGGAAAGCCAACCAATTTGGTAAATTGATTTTGGCGGGCCTTGCGGCTGGATTAGCAGGAACTGCCATAACTTTCGTCCTTCGAATGCTTGATATTTCTTGGTTTGAAGGCGGATATATTTTCGGCGGTGCTCATGCACTTTTCCGTATCCTCGCTGGATATGGCTGGAGTGTTCTGGGTTATGCCATCGCAAGAATTAAAAAGGGTGCTCAGCCCTCTATATCTGAGTGAAGACTTGGTTTGATAAGACGTTAGCTTCGGGGATGAATGATGAACGCGATTGTGGACACCAGAACGCTTGATCCTAAAAAGCTCATCAAGGGCGCGACAGGTGATT
>DAIOVR010000011.1:0-2001 GCA_036758905.1 Beijerinckiaceae bacterium
TAGCGGCGACGTTATCGTCCGGAAAGGCCATTGCCGAGCGTGGTCTGTTTTCGCAAGTTCATGGTGGCGCTTTGCATCTCCTCTCAAGCGAACGGTTTGCGCTCGATAAAGCCTCTTATCTTGCGGCAGCCTTAGACAATGCAGGTTCAAACGGTTTTGGTATTGTGGCGTGCGACGAAGGGTTTGAAGAGGATGAGCAAACTCCATCGATTTTAACCGAACGGATGGCCTTTCGTATCGATCTTAACGCGTGTGTCGCATTTGATGAGATTGAAGCCGATGATCTTTCAGGCATTGCCGCGCGTGCATCGCATCTTCCTGTACCGGATGAATTTCTTCAAGCGTTAAGCGGCACGGCGGTGAGGCTTGGCATTTTATCCCTGCGCCCCGTTTTATTTGCAGCTCGTGTTGCGCAATTAATAGCCGTTCTTGAAGAAGCTGACGCAGTTGAAGAAGAGCATGCGAAGCTGGCGGCGACCCTTGTCCTTGCACATCGTGCTCGCTTCATGCCGATGCCCGATCAAGAGGAACAGCAAGAAAGCCCGCCTCCACCTTCTGAGGAACCGCCGCCCAACGAAGAACAAGAACCAACAACACCGACAGAGGGTGAATTGGCCGATGTGATTCTTGAAGCGGTTCGTGCAGCCTTGCCGCCGGGACTGTTAGAACAGCTTGATCACGCCTCATTGATCCAAAAATCTGCAAAATCGGGCGCCGGTTCAATGTCGCAAAAAGCCGGTAAAATGCGGGGTCGTCCTGCAGGCACGCGACGAGGCGATCCGCGCCAAGGCTCGCGGCTTAATCTGATTGAAACACTGCGCACAGCAGCGCCTTGGCAAAATTTACGAAGACGCGCACAGCCTGGTCGTACAGGTGTTATCGTTAGCAAAGAAGATTTCCGCGTTAATCGATACAAGCAAAAGCGTGAAACAACCGCTATTTTTGTCGTTGATGCGTCAGGCTCCGCGGCTATTCGCCGTATGGCCGAAGCGAAAGGTGCGGTCGAATATATTCTGGCCGATTGTTATGTGAGACGCGATAAAGTGGCGCTCATTGCTTTCCGTGGAAAAGCCGCCGAGGTTCTATTGCCTCCGACACGATCGCTGCAACGCGCACGCCGCAGCCTGGCGGATCTGCCGGGCGGGGGCGGTACGCCACTTCCTGCCGCGATTGATTCAGCGATTATCGTTGCCGAGCAAGTACGTCGTGGCGGTGGCACACCCATCATTGTATTCCTTACCGATGGTCGCGCGAATATTACCCGCGATGGTACGGCAGATAGAGCCAAAGCATCGGTGGAATCAGAAGAAGCAGCCAAGGCTTTGCGTCTAACAGGCGTTCAAGCACTGATGATTGATCTCTCCGAAAATCGTGATGGCGCAGCGCGTAAGCTCGCAGCAGTCATGGGCGGTATTCATTTGCCGTTGCCCTATGCCGATGCCGCTCGGATTTCCCAAAATGTCAGCCTCGCAATGAAGGCAGAGCGAGGTTCCCGATGACGGTTTCTTTGCAATGGGAGCGAGACGGCATAGATTGGCCTAACCGAAACGCAAGTCGATTTATAAGTGCGGGTGGTATTATTTTTCATGTCCAAATCATGGGTGAGGGAACACCCATTCTTCTTCTTCACGGGACGGGTTCGTCAACCCATACATGGCGGGATGTGATGCCGCTACTGGCACAAAACCATCAGGTCATTGCACTCGATCTTCCTGGACATGGCTTTACAAAATATGCCAGCGCTTCACAGCTATCTTTGGCCGGAATGGCAAAGGCCATCAGCGACCTTTTAAATGTGATGAACCTAACACCGGATCGGGTGGTAGGCCATTCGGCAGGTGCTGCTATTCTTGTTGAGATGGCGCAAGCTGGTTATATCAAGCCGATTGATATTATAAGTTTTAATGGCGCCTTTTTCCCTATAGCAGGCTTTATCGGCCAGTTCTTTTCGCCTCTTGCCAAGGCGATAGCATCCTTTGGTGTTCTTCAAAAAATTATTGT
>DAIOVR010000011.1:2101-3166 GCA_036758905.1 Beijerinckiaceae bacterium
TCATGAAGGGCCTTGGCCATTTATCGCATGAGGAAGACCCTCTAACCGCTGCAAAAATTATTTTAAATCCCGAAGACTTTAGGGCACTATCTCACGATCAGGACTATGCATCCGGGAGAGCTTCATGATGCTTGTCGACCATCCGCAACGCCACGCACTGAATGATGAAGTTCATGCCCGCCCGCCCGAGCGGCTTCGCGCACCGATGCGTCTTACCTATCTCGCGATGTTCTCATCCGGCGATCGCAATAAGGACACAGATGCCATTCAATCTTTGATCACCATGATGAAAGGCAAACCATTAGGTGCCGAGCAAAATCATTATAGTGCTGATTTTGGCAGCTTCCGAGTGAAATGGGAGCGGCATAATGAATTTGTGCGGTATAAATTTTTTGTCTCTGGTGATGAAGCCCATCTATTTTCAGATCCCGCGATCAATGTCGTACCAAAAGAATGGCTGGCTAATCTGCCGGGCGAAGTTATTGCCGCAAACCACGCCGTTCTCTTGCCGAAGCCTGAAGAGCAGATCCGGACCGATCAATTATCAGACGAGGTCTTTGCCGGAAATGCATTGATCGGCTCGACGACGTCGGGTGGAAAAGGCATCGTATTAACCGATTTCCGAATTCATGCGGATGGATTTGGTCGAATTGTTTTTTACGATGGCGGCTTAACACCACGACAATTTGGCCGTCTCGTGCAGCGCGTCATGGAAATTGATACCTATCGTTCGATGGCGCTGCTTACTTTTCCGATCGCTAAAGAACTATCGCCGTTTTTACATCATTCTGAGCAAGAATTATTATCGATTATTGCCGGCATGGAACACGCAAACGAAGAAGATGAGCCGGAATTATTTGACCGGATCACCCATCTTGAAGCTCAGGTTGAACGACGGCGTTCGGATACGCATTTTCGCTTTTCGGCTGGCGACGCCTATTATGATATTGTTCAAAGCCGTGTTGAAGATTTGCGCGAAGGTCGCATCGAAGGCTTGCAGACTTTTCGGGAGTTCAATGATCGTCGATTGGCGCCGGCGATGGCAACCTGCCATGCCGTTTTTTC
>DAIOVR010000011.1:3266-29581 GCA_036758905.1 Beijerinckiaceae bacterium
AGTTCAATGATCGTCGATTGGCGCCGGCGATGGCAACCTGCCATGCCGTTTTTTCTCGACATGAAGCTCTGTTAGAACGTATTGGCCGTACAACACTTCTTCTAAGTACGCGGGTAAACGTAACGCGTGAAAAGCAAAATCAGGCCGTTTTGAAATCTTTAGACCGACGGGCAAACCTCCAACTGCGCTTACAGCAGACGGTTGAAGGGCTCTCGGTTGCAGCCATTAGCTATTATATTGTTGGTCTCGTTGGTTATGGCGTAAAGGGACTTAAAGCCTATGGTGTCGATATCAATGCCGATATAGCGGTAGCTGTTTCAATTCCTATCGTCGTTGGCATCGTAGCCTTTGGACTTTGGCGGTTTCATAAAGCGCTTGATAAGGATTTTAGAAAATGACCGGCCAAAATAATCAACCCCATGCGCTTATTATTGGTTCGGGCTTTGGTGGATTAGCCGCAGCGATCCGTCTATCGGCTAAAGGCTGGCGCGTAACAGTTGTCGAAAAACTGGATGCTCCCGGCGGGCGCGCCTATGTGTACAAACAAGATGGGTTTACCTTTGATGCGGGTCCCACCATCATAACGGCGCCCTATTTATTAGAGGAATTATGGCAGTCGGCCGGAGCTAAATTAGCTGACGATATCGATCTTAGGCCCATCGATCCATTTTATACCATCCGGTTTGACGATGGTGACGTCATCAGCTGTGTTGCTGATCTTGATGGCATGCGCAAGGAAGTTGAACGCATAGCGCCTGAAGATGTTGACGGCTTTAATCGCTTTGTTGCTGCAAGCAAAGACATCTACGACATTGCTTTTACGGAGTTAGCCGATCAGCCCTTCAATGATTTCATGTCGGTTGTCAAAGCTGCGCCAGATCTTATCCGATTAAAAGGATATCGCTCGGTTTTCAGCGTCGTGAGCGACTATTTCACCAATCACAAATTGCGTGTTGCCTTCAGTTTTCATCCGCTTCTGATTGGCGGGAATCCGCTCACGACCACAGCCTATTATTGCCTGATTGCGCATCTTGAACGCTTGCATCTCGTCCATTTTGCGATGGGTGGAACGG
This sequence comes from Beijerinckiaceae bacterium, assembly GCA_036758905.1. Taxonomy (GTDB): domain Bacteria; phylum Pseudomonadota; class Alphaproteobacteria; order Rhizobiales; family Beijerinckiaceae; genus CAIUPE01. Next base: position 4,340 of record DAIOVR010000011.1, read on the forward strand.
GTGCTCTTATTAAAGGTATGATCAATTTGATGGAGCGCAAAGGCGCTACTATTCGGTATAATTCGCAAGTCGATCGAATACTTGTTGCAAATGATCGCGCAACCGGCGTCCGCTTAATGTCTGGCGAAGTCATCAATGCCGACATTGTTGTCTCCAACGCAGATGCGGCGACAACCTATCGTTCCTTGCTAAAAGAATATCCTCGCAAGCGCTGGACAGATCGTAAGCTCGCTCGAGCGAATTATTCGATGAGCCTCTTTGTATGGTATTTTGGAACCAATAAACGGTATGAAGATGTCTATCATCATATGATGATTTTAGGTCCTCGCTATGAGCAATTGCTGACCGATATTTTTAAACGCAAAATTTTGGCTAAGGATTTCAGTCTTTATCTGCATCGTCCGACCATGACAGATCCCTCATTGGCGCCAGAAGGTTGCGATACATTTTACGTCTTGGCACCTGTGCCCCATCTAGATAGCGGAACCGATTGGAAGACGCAGGCTGAACCTTATCGTAAGGCAATTGAAAAGCGGCTTGAAGAAACCGTTCTACCGGGCCTTTCCGATCATATCGTGAGCTCCCATATGCTGATGCCGATTGATTTTCAGGATCGGCTTTTGTCCTATAAGGGCGCAGCTTTCTCGCTTGAGCCGCAACTGTTTCAAAGCGCGTGGTTCCGTCCGCATAATAGAAGCGAGGAAGTCGAGGGGCTTTATCTTGTCGGCGCCGGAACCCATCCGGGTGCCGGTCTTCCGGGTGTTATCTCATCGGCAAAAGTTGTGGCCGATCAGGTGCCGGATGCTGATGCCTTTCGCATGAGCCGAGTTACTATCCCAGCGTAATGGCGGTATCCGCCATCAAGCTTCCACCAATGCCAAATAATTATAGAAACGCCCGTTGTCAGAGGTATCGCCCACATCAGCGGGTTTAAAGCGAGTGCCGGTAAAATCCGGATTGAGCCGAAGGCCATAAACGCGGTGTAGACGGAAATGCCAGAGCCAACCAGTGCCTTAAGGTGCTCTTTCAACCAATCCTTTGGACCAGCCTTTGGCTTATAAAGAAACCAGAGATTGGTGAAGGCCGTAGCAAATCCGACAAACGAAATGGCTACCATCAAAACTTGATCAATCAGTATACCCTGAATGGCGCAATTCAGTGCGGCAAGAATGAGCAAGGGCTGAAGCGCCACGTTTCGCCATTCCCGCATGGCGGCGCGATTATGCTTATGTTGAACACAGAGCCATCCATACCACGTGAGATTGATCGTAAGGACGCCGAGGAAAAGCATCATCCAGCCGAAAATGCCGCGAATAAATTCGGCATCAAATTGGCCAGCCAAATGCGGATGGGTTGGTAGGGGATCAATGAGTGTCAAAAGACTCATGCAGATGGCGAAACTGCCGGTCGCGAGTAACACGCGCGTAAAAATTTTGCCCCAAAGACGGTGATTGGCGCCACCTTTGCGTCCGATGACCGGAATCCAAAAGCTTATCGCGCCGGTCGCCCCAGTCGTGATGTGCAGTGCGATCAAAATTCGAAAGAGATCGTGGATCATTATCAAGGCCTGCCTACTTGTGAAAAACCGTAACACTTGACATGATCACCTGTAAAGAAAACTGGAAAAGGCCGGAAGCCGCCGGAAACGACAATCGTGTTCAAGCCCCCTCGACCCCGCCCCCTTAACGCTCTTGCGTCCTTAATTCGAGCGATGATGAGTGGCGATGGTAATCTTTTGAACTTAATTCCGGGTGCTGCCTATCGCATGGATATGGGGCCGCTTGGCTGGTCGAGGCGTTCGACCTATATCGTCAACCAGCCGGACCTTGTGCGGCAGGTCTTGCTCGATCCCGAAGAAATCTTTCCGAAGTCGGATTTGATGGTCAATGCGCTTGAGGCGTTGATCGGTGATAGTATCTTTGTGTCTTCGGGCGCCACATGGCGTCGTCAGCGCGATATGGTGGACCCGGCCCTTACCATGATGCGGATTAACCGTGCCTTTCCGTCCATGGAAGCGGGCGTTGCCGATAGTCTTCAATCACTAAAGCGAGAGGCTGAATCGGGCGCCCCCTTTAGTCTTGATTTGATGATGTCCCATTTAACAGCAGATATTATTTGCCGAACCGTTTTTTCTACAGGCCTGGAATTTGGGGCCGCGCAAGAAGTGTTCGATGCTTTTACTCTATTCGAACGGAGTGTGGCGCAGGTGGAGATCATCCGCCTTGTAACCGAGAAGGCATGGACAAAGGCCCCGCAAAAGCCCGAGGTGCTTGAAGCTTGCCGCATTATTCGGAAGCATCTTGGTGATCTCCTTGATCGCAAACAGGCGGAGCAGGGCGCAAGCTTTGACGACATCGCCGAGGCCCTGTCGCTTGCAAAAGATGCAGATGGCAATGGCTTTACCCGCGAGGAGTTGATTGACCAACTTGGAGTCTTGTTTTTGGCGGGCCACGAAACCAGTGCCAGTGCCCTGACATGGGTGTTTTATGTGTTGGCCCAACAACCCCAGATGGTGGCCCGAATTCGCGCAGAAGTTGAAGAGTTGGTGGGGGATGGCCCAATTACGTTTGAGCATACAAAAAAGCTCGTTTTCACGCGAAATGTCTTTCGAGAAACTATCCGACTCTATCCCCCAATCACCTTTCTTCCGCGTGTGACTACTCGAAACACCGTTTTAGGTACTCGAAAAATACGCAAAGGAGCGTTGGTTATCGTTTCCCCTTGGGTGCTTCATCGGCATGAAAAATATTGGCGGGATCCGGATGTCTTTGATCCGGAACGGTTTTCTCCTGATCGTGAGCGCGATATTCCGGCAAACGCCTATATTCCCTTCGGTCTCGGCCCCCGCATCTGTTCCGGCGCCGCTTTTGCTAGCATTGAGGCCGTGCTTATCATCGCTAGCCTATTGAGATCATTCGATTTTTCCGTTCTTAATCCGGAAAAAGTGACGCCCGCGGCGCGCTTAACCACCCGCCCGACGGAGCAAATTTTCATGCAGGTTCGGGCTATATAAAATGACCCGATCGATTCTTTTAACCCTGGGACGCCTTCCAAAAGGCCTTGATATTGCGAGAAGTTTTGCACGCTTAGGCTGGCGGGTTGTCGTTGCCGATCCTTCCCCCTCCCATCTCATGGGGGCTTCCCGTTCAGTGGCAAAAAGCCACCGAGTCCCACCCCCCGCCACCGAACCAAGGGCTTATCTCGCCGCTTTAGCGCGGATTATTGCCGAAGAATCGATCGATTTCGTCGTTCCGGTTTCTGAAGACGTGATGTTTGTGGCCGAATTGCCAAGTTTTCTCGATTCTGCGGTTCCGGTTTTCTCAATGCAAGCGGATGATATTCATCGGGTGCATGATAAATTCGATTTTATCGCTTTGGCCGTCGAATTGGGCCTTAAAGTGCCGGAATCGGCCGCTTTTGGGACCGAATCGGCCCAAAAAATTGCAAAATCAGGTCCTTTTATTCTAAAACCGCGCCATTCTTGCGCGGGAAACGGAGTGCGGTTTTTTGCCCAAGGCGCTACCATAGAGGCGCAAAAAGACGATGTTATTCAACGTCTTATTCGAGGAGAGGAGCGGAGCACCTGCTCACTTGCGATCAATGGCAAAGTGATTGCGACGGCGATTTATCGGGCGACCGTTTTGTCGGGTACGGTGGCGTGCGGTTTTGAGCGTGTCGAAGTGCCTTTGATCGATGCGTGGGTTCAGCGCTTTGTTGCTGCAACCCATTGGAATGGCTTTATTTCTTTTGACTTTATGCTCGATTCGGACGGCGTTCCTCATGCCATTGAGTGCAACCCTAGGACGACCAGTGGGTTGCATTTCTTTGAGACGGAGGACATCGCACCGGCCATTTTGGGGCAAAAATCCACGATTCGGTTTAGAAAAGAGCGGAAATTGATGCAATTTTGGTCTTGTGTTCAAGAAACGCAGGATAGTTTTGGTGATTGGCCGCGGTTTCGGGACAATCTTGTACATCTTTGGAAGACCAAAGACGTCACCTTTGCTAGCGATGATCCTTGGCCAATGATTTCAATGCCTTGGACCGCTCGAGGGATCATCGCAGACGCCCGACGTGAAAACATTCCCTTCGGAATCGCGGCAACACGAGACCTTGCATGGACCCGGCCTTTATCGGAATGGGCTGCATTGTCAGGTGAATAAGCGCAGTGTTACGCTACATAAAACGCAGGTTCAGATAGTGGGAAGCTACTTTTGATTTATGATTCAGAAATAGCCCGTTTGCTGGTCAGCCCCGCTGATCTCGCCGAATGCCGTGCGATGATCAAGGCGGGCTCCAAGACGTTTTACACAAGCTCAAAACTCTTACCACAGCGCATACGCGATGCCGCCCGTCAGCTCTATGCGTTTTGTCGGGTTGCGGATGATGTGGTCGATGAATCCGACGATATCGAAGCAGCCGTTGAAAGCCTCCGTTTGCGCCTTGATGCGATCTATGCGCTCAAGCCCGAACCCCATTGTGCGGATCGCGCCTTTGCTGATCTTGCCTTGACCTATTCGATTCCCCGCAGCCTACCGGATGCTTTAATTGAAGGCTTCGCATGGGATGCTTCCGGACGGCGGTGCAAAACCGCGAGCGATGTTTATGCCTATTCCGTTCGGGTCGCAGGTGCGGTGGGAGCGATGATGGCGATCATCATGCGTTCGCGCTCTTCGGAGGCTATTGCGCGCGCTTGCGATTTAGGGGTGGCGATGCAGCTGTCCAATATTGCGCGTGATGTCGGTGCTGATGCTAAAATTGGTCGGCTCTATTTACCAGAAGATTGGTTGCGCGAGGTTGGTATTGATCCGGACGCTTTCCTTGCAAACCCAAAGCCATCGCCAGAATTGACGCTTGTGATCGAGCGGCTTTTAACCGATGCCGATCATTTTTATGAGCGTTCGATTTCAGGCATTGCGATGTTACCCAAACGCTGCCGTCCTGCCATTCATGCATCAAGGCTGCTTTATTCTGCTATCGGTCATCAAGTGCGTCTCAATGGGTATGATAGTATTAGCCAACGGGCTGTTGTTCCCAAGAGCCGCAAGCTTGTGCTGATCGCAAAAGCCATTCAATCAAGTCTATTTTCGAGCGCTATAACGCCTTATCCTGTTCTCGAAGAAGCGGCTTTTGTTGTTGATGCCGTTGCTGCGGCACCAGAGCCTAAGCATTTGCCGGAATCGTTTAATGAACGCGCGGAATGGGTAGCAAACCTTTTCATCCGATTGGCTAAGACGGATCAATAAAAAATATATTTTAAGCTAGGTACGTCGTGGCATTTTGAACGGTAACATCGTTTGAATGATGGGGTTTCTAAACCGATCAAGCGATAGGCTCTCGTGAAAGACATCAACCGCTTCACGATCAATCACGGTCTTCACATGGGAGCGGGTATAGAAGGGCGAATCTTCTAACGTCGCTTCAACGATGGCCGGATGATCGGATCGCGCTGGCCGCTTCATTTGCCAAAAGGTTGTACCGAGTTCGATAGGCTTTGGCAGAGCGATTTCTGTAACTTGGCCGGATCGATCAATCTCAAGCGCAAAGCCCGCAGCACTTTTATCCCGAAGTGTTCGGTCATACACAATATGCGCGCCTTTTTGTGTGGCTGTGCGCGACCAGAACCAACTGGAAAAACTATCCTCTAACGGTACGCTTCCCCAATTCATATCGTGATAGCCGGTTCCTCGCCATTTAAGGTTAGGTTTTTCAAAATTTGCTTCAACGCGCGCCAAAGGAGCAACAGGGCGCCAATGATGCTCGCCCTTCGGATCAAGTCGAGCGTGATAATCTGAATAGATGGTGGGATAGAGGCGAATTTCTCCCTTCACGCGCGAAGGAAACGGAACCGTGATTTCATCAATGTGGATGACGAGGCAATCCTTCTCCCATGCCATGCTGGAAGGCCCGACATTGAAGTGCGTTGATGTGCGATAAAGACTGTTTTTGCCACGTTCCGTCATCGTCCAGCGATGGCCTCTTTCGCCATAAAGACCGACATTAATGGCACAAAAATTTTCTGGATCAGTGATGCCGAGACGACGGGCGAAGGCATAGTAAGGGGAGAAGACGCTGCCTACAAATCCGATAATCGCAAGACCATGTTTTTTATCGTCGCTTAACGCGTCGAGGTACCACCAGCGATAGCCCCCCGATGGAACTTGCGCGTCGAAGCACGCTGCGCCATCAGAGCGTCGGCTGCTAATCGACCCGACATCGCTGCCATCGGAACTCCCGGCCCCGGATGGGCGCTGCCCCCTGCTAGATAGAGGCCCGGAATTTTCGTTTTCGCTGCCGCCCTCTGAAATGATGCCAACCATCCGTGCGAAGCCCTTCCATAAATCGCGCCACCGGTTGCTGGAAATAATCCCGCAAATCCAGACGGCGGTGTTGTTACCACGCGTGTGTCATCCCACTCGATACTTAATCCGCATTCAGCAAGTTTTAAGCGCATGGCTAATTCAATTTTTTCATGAGACTGTGGCGCATGATCACCATTGGCAGGCGAGTTAACGAGGATAAGCAGGCGATCATTTCCGCCTGTATGGTGGGGACGATCTTGCGCGCAAATATAAACCGTAGGGTCGGATGGATAGCCTGAGGCTAATTCACCAAATTCTTTTTTATAATCGCGCGAGAAGAATACATTGTGACGTTCGAGCGGAAAATCATGCGTCTTGAGATGCGCGGCCCATGTAATCGCTGATAGTGATCTTGCTTTAACGGGAACAGCATTTACCGCGTGTTGGACCGATGACCCAAAGAGACCTGATGCAACGGCATTCACATCCGCATTGATAATCATATCTGAGCATTCTGTACGTTCACCGTCCGATGTGATGAGTGCAGAGACGCGGCCCTGTTCAATTTCTATTTCTGATGCTGACACGCCATATCGAATAGTGCCGCCCAATTTTAGGAAAACACGCTCGAAGGCACGCGCAACCGCATGCATTCCGCCGTCTACCGACCAAACGCCATCTTGTTCAACATGGGCAATCAGCATCAATGTTGCCACCGCTTCAAAGGGTGATGATCCGCAATAGGTAGCGTATCGTCCATAAAGCTGGCGAAGGCGCGGATCTTTGAAATGGCGTGATACGGCTGACCATAATGTTTCAAACGGATTGATCCGCATGAGTTGAAGCATACCGCCCAGCCCGCTCGACGTTGCCAGACTTAACGGGTTGGGGCGCTGCGATTCAATGAAGGGCTTTTTTAGAGCATTAAACACGCGACGGGATTCGGCTTGAAACGATAAAAAATTCTTTCCTTCTGCAGGTCCGGCAAACTGCGCGATCGCGTCGGCGGATTGCTTGAGATCGGCAAAGAGATCCAACTCCGCGCCATGGCCCCAAGAGTGGCGCGCGAGAACGGAAAGGGGTTTTAGTCCTAACTCCGCTTCCAAACTCGTTCCGGCCTCCGTGAAGATGGCATCGAAAATATAGCGCATGGTGAAAACGGTAGGCCCGCCATCGATCAAGGCACCATCAATCGGGATATGCCGCATTTTGCCACCCGGTGCAGCCTGTCGCTCAATGATAACGACATCCTCGCCCCGTGCCGCCAAGAGACAGGCAGCCGACAGCCCGCCAATGCCTGCGCCAACGATCACGATGGGCTTGTTCCGCACGCTGTAAGGCTCCTGTTGCGTGTCCACTTGAAATATGTCAATCTTTCGTGACACTATAAAGCGACCATAAAAATGTACAACCGGTTGTGAAGGGAGAAAGAGATGGATGTTGCATTGCGCATTGAGCAAGAGCTTGAGGCCGCCATTTCCCGCGCAGCCGGATCCGATTGTCCTCCTATTCTTGCCGAAGCCCTGGGCTATGCGGTTTTTCCGGGGGGTGCACGTATCAGGCCGCGCCTTTGCCTCGCGGTAGCCATGGCGTGCGGGGATAAGAGCCCGATTGCCGCGACCGCTGCTGCTGCGGCGATTGAGCTTTTGCACTGCGCGTCGCTGGTCCATGATGATTTGCCCTGCTTTGATAATGCGGGCATGCGGCGCGGTAAGCCTTCGGTGCATTTGGCCTATGGCGAACGGATTGCCGTATTGGCGGGTGACGCGCTGATTGTTTTGGCTTTTGAGCAATTGGCGGTTCGTTTAGCCCTTTCTCCAGAGCGCTTGGCTCCCTTGGTCAAAATTGTATCGACGGCTGTCGGTGGACCATCGGGCATCGCCGCGGGTCAGGCATGGGAATGCGAAAACGAGATCGATCTCGTGCGTTATCAACGGGCCAAGACGGGCGCTTTGTTTGCGGCCTGCACCATGGCAGGCGCGGCTGCCGCGGGCTATGAGCCGCAGGCCTGGCAGGCTTTGGGCTATGCGATTGGCGAGGCGTTTCAGGTGGCCGATGATCTGCGCGATGTGGCAGGCTCCGAGCAGGATCTTGGCAAGCCGGTTGGCCAAGATGAGACCCATCATCGCCCGAATGCGGTAGCGGCTTTAGGGTTTGATGGGGCCATGCAACGGTTTGAGGATTTATTGGCGGATGCGCTGGCTGCGATACCACCATGCCCAGGTGCAGAGCCTCTGGCCAAGCAGATTGCCGCCGTTTCTCGCAGCCTTGTGACCGGCCTGAGCGCGCGCACAGTCGCGGCCTGATCGGTCAAAATGTCGGTTTTTGGGTGGTTTCAGGATCGTTGGCGGCGGTTTCGCAACCAATTAATGGGACGTGTCGCGTTTCAGAATTTTGCGACGGCGTTTCCCTTGACGCGGCCCATTGCTCGGCTACGGTCCCGTCAACTCTTTGATTTAATTGCCGGTTTTACCTATTCGCAAACGCTGGTGGCTTGCGTCGAGCTGGGCTTGATCGAACGTCTATCGCGTGCGCCCCAAAGCCTTCAGGTGCTGGCGCGGGATTTGAACTTTGCCGAAAATCGTCTCGAAAGACTGCTGAAAGCCGCGGTTTCGCTGAAGATTTTAGAGCTTACCAGCAAGGGCCACTATGATTTGGGCATTCACGGAGCGGCGCTGATCGGCAATCCCTGGATTGCCGGATTTATTAAACACCATCATCTTCTCTATCGCGATCTGGCCGATCCGCTTCATGTGATCAAAGGCGGAGAGGGGCTTACCGAATTACAATCTTATTGGGCCTATACGGCTGACCACCATGGCCAGGAAACGCGCGCCGATGATGTTTCCGCCTATACGGATTTGATGGGCCAAAGCCAGACGGCGGTCGCGCGTGAAATTTTGAACGCTTATGATTTTAGCCGTCATCGCCACCTTCTTGATATTGGTGGCAGCAATGGCAGTTTTATTCTGGCTGCTGCGGCGAGGCATAAGCGCTTAGGATTTACGCTTTTTGATCTTCCGGCGGTTGGCCAAATTGCCCAAGAGCGGATTGTGTCAGCCGGACTGGACAAGCGCGTTTCGGTCGTCGAGGGGTCATTCTTGGCCGATCCGCTACCCGACTCAGCCGATGTGGCAACCCTGATCCGCGTGCTTCATGACCATGACGACCAATCGGTGGAAGTAATAATGGCCGCTGCCTATCAGGCTTTGAAGCCTGACGGCGCACTTATTGTCGCAGAGCCTTTATCCGGCGTACCTTCAATTGAGCCAGTAACGGACGCCTATTTTGGGCTGTATTTCGCGGCAATGGGGCAGGGAAAGACCCGAACGGCTGCGGAGATTGCGGCGATCGGGCAAAAAGCCGGATTTCGCTCGGCGCGGGTTGTTGCAACGCAAAACCCACTTATTACCGGAATTGTTGTCCTCACGATTTGACATAGAACAAAATACCGTCACAATAACTTGACGTTTAGAAGTGTCACTATAAGATGACACATTGAGAAGGACCGGATCGCTGAGGGTTCAGCCGGTGCCGGGGTCAAGGGGGGATGTAGAAATGCAGACCGTAGCGGTCGTCCTAGAAAAGCCAGAGCATTTGGCCTTACGGGCGATGGATCTGACTGAAGCGGGTACGAACGATATCGTTGTCGATGTCGAATGGTCCGGCATCAGCTCGGGCACCGAACGGCTGCTTTGGACAGGGCGGATGCCGCCTTTCCCCGGATTATCCTATCCTTTGGTGCCCGGTTACGAGACCGTCGGCCGTGTACGGCAAACCTCGCGCGGATCGGGCTTGCACGAAGGCGACCGTGTGTTTGTTCCCGGTGCCAATTGCTTTGGCGAAGTGCGCGGGCTTTTTGGTGGCGCGGCTTCGCGTCTTGTGGTGCCTGCGGCACGCGTTGTGCCGATCGAGCCGCATATTGGTGAGAACGGTGTTTTAATCGCGCTCGCCGCAACGGCCTATCACGCGATTGCGGGTGAGGGCGCGCGCATTCCCGATCTCGTTGTCGGACACGGGATTGTTGGAAGGCTGATCGCCCGCATCGCTATCGCGCTTGGCCATGAAGCGCCGATTGTGTGGGAAACCAATCAGCTGCGCCGTTCGGGCAATGTTGGGTATGACGTGATTGACCCTGCAACCGATGAGCGCCGGAATTACAATGCCATTTGTGACGCGAGCGGCGCGCAAGGCATGCTTGATCTGTTGATCAGCAGGCTTGGCAAGCGCGGCGAAGTAACATTGGCTGGCTTTTATGAAGAGCCGCTGAGCTTCACCTTCCCGCCAGCCTTTATGCGCGAAGCCCGAATTCGTATCGCAGCCGAATGGGCACGTAGCGATATCGAGGCGGTGACCGATTTGATCGGCTCCGGCAAACTTAATCTCGATGGGCTCATCACGCATTTTGCAGCGCCGGAAACGGCTCCTGATGCTTATCGCACTGCTTTCACCGACCCCAACTGCCTCAAGATGGTTCTCGACTGGAGACATCACTCATGAACACGATCGACGTTAATCTTGTACGCCAAGCTAAGCTCCGTCAGGAGGCCGCTATTGAACCCGATCCGGTTCATACGGGCGAAATCAAAAAAGAAACGCAAGTGATTGCCATTTATGGCAAAGGCGGGATTGGTAAATCTTTCACACTTGCCAATCTTTCCTACATGATGGCGCAAACCGGTAAGCGCGTTTTGCTGATCGGATGCGATCCGAAAAGCGATACGACATCGCTCTTGTTTGGTGGCCGTGCATGCCCGACAATTATCGAAACCTCGGCGAAAAAGAAGCTTGCAGGTGACGATGTTAAGATCGGTGATGTCTGCTTCATCCGCGATGGTGTTTTCGCGATGGAATTGGGTGGGCCGGAAGTAGGCCGCGGTTGCGGTGGCCGTGGTATTATTCACGGCTTCGAATTGCTTGAAAAGCTCGGCTTCCATGAATGGGGCTTCGACTATGTGCTGTTGGACTTCTTAGGCGACGTTGTGTGCGGCGGCTTCGGCCTGCCCATCGCGCGCGACATGTGCCAGAAGGTCATCATCGTCGGCTCAAACGATCTGCAATCACTCTATGTCGCCAACAATGTGTGCTCGGCGGTGGAATATTTCCGCAAGCTTGGCGGCAATGTGGGTGTTGCTGGCATTGTGATTAACAAGGATGACGGCACGGGTGAGGCGCATGCCTTTGCCGAGCAAGTCGGCATTCCTGTTTTAGCAGCCATTCCGCAGAACGAAGATATTCGTCGCAAGAGCGCGAATTACGAAATCGTCGGTCGCCCAGGTGGTGAGTGGGCTTCGCTCTTCCAAGACCTCGCCGACAATGTTGTGGCGGCTCCGCCAAAGCATCCAACACCATTGGATCAAGATGGCCTGTTGGCTCTATTTAAGGGCGATGCGGTTGGTCGCGGTGTTGTTCTACAGCCCGCAACAGAAGCCGATATGTGCGGCGGCGTGATTCCAGAATTCACATCCCTCGAAGTTGTCTACGACACGGTGTGAGAACAAACATGACGCTCGAAACCGCCGACACCATGACGACCCCAAAAAGCACAACGGCCGCTACGCCGGATGTGAGCGGAATGTCATGCCATGGCGGCAAAGACGAGCTGAAAAAGGCTGCTTCTTCTGCGGGCAAATCGGAAATTCTAGCGCAATATGCGGCGGATTATCCTGTTGGCCCGCATGATCAACCACAAAGCATGTGTCCCGCTTTCGGATCGCTCCGCGTTGGCCTTCGGATGCGTCGTACAGCAACGATTTTATCGGGTTCGGCCTGCTGCGTTTATGGCTTGACGTTTACCTCGCATTTTTATGGCGCGCGCCGCACAGTCGGCTACGTACCGTTCAATTCAGAAACACTCGTTACCGGAAAACTATTTGAAGATATTCGTGACGCAGTTTTCAAACTTGCCGATCCCGATCTCTATGACACGATTGTCATCACCAATCTCTGTGTGCCAACGGCTTCGGGTGTGCCGTTGCAATTATTGCCGAAAGAAATCAACGGCGTTCGCATCATCGGCATCGATGTTCCGGGATTTGGTGTGCCAACGCATGCGGAAGCCAAAGATGTGTTGGCCGGCGCGATGCTTAAATATGCGGCGAATGAAATTCGCCAAGGCCCTGTTGCCGCGCCGCGTACTGCAAAAAGCAATTTGCCTACAGTGACGCTGTTAGGCGAAATGTTCCCTGCCGATCCTGTTGTTATCGGTCGCCTGTTAGAGCCTATGGGCCTAGCCGCTGGTCCCGTTGTTCCAACACGCGAATGGCGTGAATTATTCTCGGCCTTTGATTGCGCAGCCGTTGCTGCCATTCATCCTTTCTACACGGCTTCCATCCGCGAGTTTGAGAATGCAGGCCGTAAGGTCGTTGGCTCGGCGCCTGTTGGCTATGATGGAACGGCAGATTGGCTCGCAGCGATCGGGGATGCCTGTGGTGTCTCTGCTGATAAAATTGCCAACGCGCAAAATATGATCCTACCTGCGATTAAAGGCGCGCTTGCTGCAAAGCCAATTAAAGGCCGCTTGACCGTATCGGGCTATGAAGGATCTGAATTGCTCGTCGCCCGCTTGCTGATCGAAAGCGGCGCAGAAGTTCATTATGTCGGCTCTGCTTGTCCGCGGACCAAATGGTCGGATTCCGATCGCGAATGGCTTGAAGCGCGTGGCGTGGAAGTTAAATTCCGCGCGTCGCTCGAACAAGACCTTGCCGCGATGGAATTTTATAAGCCTGATCTCGCCGTTGGTACGACGCCTGTTGTGCAAAAGGCCAAGCAGATGGCTATTCCTGCGCTCTATTTCACGAACCTTATTTCAGCCCGTCCTTTGATGGGGCCTGCGGGTGCAGGATCGCTTGCGCAAGTCATCAATGCGGCCATCGCCAATAAAGACCGCTTCGATGCGATGAAAGATTTCTTTGAAGGCGTTGGTACAGGACACGCCACTGGCATCTGGGAAGAGACGCCAAAAGATCGTCCTGAATTCCGCGCTAAATATCAAGGCATGTTGGCAGCACGCGCCAAAGCAGAGGAGTCAACCGCGATATGATTCTTCTTCTTATCTCTCATGAGGTGCGGCCATGTTAGTTCTCGATCATGATCGTGCCGGTGGCTATTGGGGTTCCGTCTATGTGTTCACGGCCATCAAAGGATTGCAGGTGATCATTGACGGTCCGGTAGGTTGTGAAAACCTGCCTGTAACATCGGTTCTTCATTATACCGATGCGTTGCCGCCGCATGAATTACCAATTGTCGTAACGGGCTTGGGCGAAGAAGAACTCGGCCAACACGGAACCGAAGGCGCGATGAAGCGTGCCCATAAGACGCTTGATCCAGGCTTGCCGAGTGTTGTTGTCACAGGCTCGATTGCCGAAATGATCGGCGGTGGCGTGACACCACAAGGCACAGGCATTCAACGGTTTTTGCCGCGCACGATTGACGAAGATCAGTGGCAGAGCGCCGACCGTGCCATGGTATGGCTTTGGACCGAATTCGGCTCGAAGAAGAAAAAGATTCCGGCTGCTCCCGCACGTAAAGAAGGCGAAAAGCCGCGCGTTAATTTAATCGGCCCGATCTATGGTACGTTTAATACGTGGTCTGATCTCGCTGAAATGCGCCGCCTTGTCGAAGGCATTGGTGCAGAGATCAATATGACCTTCCCGCTTGGTAGCCATTTGGCCGATGTGCCAAAGCTGATCAATGCGGATGCTAATATTTGTATGTACCGTGAATATGGCCGCAAGCTGTGCGAGACATTGGATCGCCCTTATTTGCAAGCGCCGATTGGGTTGCATTCGACAACAAAATTTCTTCGCACGCTTGGTGAAATTTTAGGCCTTGATCCTGAGCCATTCATTGAACGCGAAAAACATACGACCATTAAACCATTGTGGGATTTATGGCGGTCGGTAACCCAAGATTTCTTTGGCACGGCGAGTTTTGCCGTGGTCGCGAACGAGACCTATACGCGCGGCCTGCGGCATTTCCTTGAAGATGAAATGGGCTTGCCTTGTAATTTTGCTGTAGCGCGGAAGGCCGGCGAAAAGACGGATAATGAAGCAATCCGTGCGATGGTCAAAGAGAAGACACCGCTTATTCTTTTCGGCAGCTATAATGAAAACATGTATCTCGCCGAAGCAGGTGGCCGTGGCGTGTATATTCCGGCCTCGTTCCCTGGCGCGATTATCCGGCGTCATACTGGCACGCCTTTCATGGGGTATGCAGGCGCTACTTACCTTATTCAAGAAGTTTGCAACGCACTCTTCACGGCCTTGTTCAATATTTTGCCGCTCGGTACCGAGATGGACAAGGTTGAGGCAACGCCTGTGCGTCAGCATGAAGAGTTGACATGGGATGATGAGGCGAAGGCCACCTTCGATGCGATTGTCGAGAGCCAGCCTATCCTTGTGAGAATTTCGGCAGCAAAGCGCCTTCGCGATGGTGCGGAACGGGTGGCGAGAAGGTCGCAATCCAACCGTGTCGCGGAGAGCGATGTGCTCGTCGCCAAGAAGGAATTTGCTTGATGAACACAACATTCAATTCTTCGGCATCGGGCCGATCCAGAGGGGGTAGCACCACCATGTCTTCAGTATCCAACGGTAAAGAGACGGCACGGTTAGAATTCAATCTTGTCTTCTGCCTCGCTTATCCAATCTTTCTGGTTGCGGTAGCTTTATCGCGCCTCATTCCACGCCGTTCGCGTTGGTCGGTCAGCGATCAAGACGATGGCAAATCTATTTTCAAGGTAGCCAAGATTGCTACCTATAACTCGATACCGTTCGCTTTCATGTAAGAGCGGACGTTCACCCATTCGTTAGGCGCAAGTCGAACGAATACCCCGTCGGGGATCTCCTTGCGAGTGAATCGGCGGCCTGAGCCGCGAGGGACGTCGCGGTAACGGGGACCTAAAGGCCCTCAGCCGGAGGAATTGCAATGGCTGATAATAATGGCCCGTTGAGTTCAACGGGTTTAACTGAGGCGGAAGCCAAAGAATACCACTCGATGTTCATGTCCAGCACGATTGCATACGTGGTGGTGGCGATTATCGCTCACTTCCTCGTTTGGAATTGGCGTCCATGGTTTCCTGGGGTGAATGGCTATTCGCTCAACGATCACATCTTGCCAGCTGTTTCGCAGCTGACATCGATGTTCTCGTAAGGAGGATCGTATCATGTGGCGTATTTGGCTGATGTTCGATCCACGCAGGACCTTGATTGCCCTAGCGGTATTTCTAGCTGTTCTTGCATTCACCATCCACTTCATCCTTCTCTCGACGAACCGGTTCAACTGGATCGAAGGACCAAAGAAGGCAGCTGCTTTGGATGTGACGATCAGCGAGATGATCAGCTAACGCTGATGGTCTTAGCTAACTTGTGGACGGAGTATTCCCTTGCGGTCTGCTCCGTCCACTAACCACCTTACTTTTACTAACTGCTCTGGCTGAGATGGAGAAACCCGGATGGCAATGCTCAGTTTCGAAAAAAAGTATCGCGTCCGTGGCGGTACCTTAATCGGTGGCGACCTCTTCGATTTTTGGATGGGTCCGTTTTATGTGGGCTTTTTCGGCGTTCTGACGATCTTCTTCGCAGCGCTTGGAACCGCTTTGATTATCTATTCGGCCTCGCAAGGGCCGACATGGAATGTCTTTCAAATCAACATCGCGCCGCCTGATCTTAAATATGGTTTAGGCATAGCGCCGCTGAAAGAAGGCGGTTTCTGGCAAGTTATTACCGTTTGCGCCATTGGCTCTTTCGTTTCATGGGCGCTTCGCGAAGTAGAAATTTGCCGCAAGCTCGGCATCGGTTACCATGTTCCATTCGCGTTCAGCTTCGCAATTGGTGCTTATGTAACGCTGGTTGTCGTTCGCCCGATTTTGCTGGGTGCATGGGGACATGGATTTCCATACGGGATTATCAGCCATCTCGATTGGGTTTCGAATGTCGGGTACCAATACCTTCATTTCCATTATAACCCCGCCCATATGATTGCCGTGTCGCTGTTCTTCACAACGACCATGGCGCTTGGCTTGCACGGCTCTCTCGTTTTATCGGCAACGAACCCGCAAAAGGGCGAACCCGTTAAAACGGCCGAGCATGAAAACAGCTTTTTCCGTGACACGATTGGCTACTCGATCGGTACGCTTGGTATTCACCGTCTTGGCCTGTTTCTGGCGCTTGGTGCGGTGTTCTTCAGCGCCGTTTGCATTGTCATCAGTGGACCGCTTTGGACCAAAGGTTGGCCGGAGTGGTGGAACTGGTGGCTTGACCTCCCGATCTGGTCCTAAGCGAGGACAATGACAATGATCGAATATCAAAATATTTTTACCCGTACGCAGATCCATGGACCTGCCGATATGGGGGTTCCACTCCCGAATGGGGGCAACCGGGATCGGGTTGGAAAGCCTATCTTTGTTCACCTGTTTGGTCTGTTGGGGGACGCACAAGTTGGCCCGATCTATCTCGGTTGGCTTGGTATCCTATCCATTCTTTGCGGTGTGATCGCGTTTGAGATTATCGGTCTCAATATGTGGGCATCGGTGAATTGGAACCCAATTCAATTTGTGCGGCAGCTCTTCTGGCTTGCGCTTGAGCCGCCACCAGCAAAATATGGCCTTCACTTCCCGCCAATGGCGGAAGGTGGATGGTGGCTTTTGGCCGGTTTCTTCTTAACGGCCAGCATCATTTTATGGTGGGTTCGTACCTATCGCCGGGCCATCGCGCTGGGCATGGGCACGCATGTGGCTTGGGCTTTTGCCGCTGCGATTTGGCTCTATCTGGTACTGGGCTTTATTCGTCCATTGCTGATGGGCAATTTTGGTGAGGCCGTCCCTTTTGGCATCTTCCCGCATCTCGATTGGACGGCGGCATTCTCGATCCGCTACGGCAATCTTTTCTACAATCCTTTCCATATGCTCTCGATTGCCTTCCTCTATGGTTCGGCTCTGTTATTCGCGATGCATGCGGCGACCATTCTGGCCGTGTCGCGGCTGGGTGGTGAGCGGGAAATCGAACAGATTGTTGACCGTGGTACGGCTTCTGAGCGTGCGGCATTGTTCTGGCGTTGGACGATGGGCTTTAACGCAACGATGGAATCCATCCATCGCTGGGCTTGGTGGTTTGCGGTGCTCTGCCCATTGGCAGGTGGCATCGGCATTCTTCTAACCGGGACCGTCGTCGACAACTGGTATCTCTGGGGTATCAAGCACGGCTTCGCACCTGAATATGCGTATGACATGTGGGCGCCGGTCCTCGATCCTGCCCTAGCAGCCAAGTAAGCGGAGGACCCGATCATGAACATGAAATATGGTCTCGCCTTTATCGCCGTTGCAGCCGGGGCTTTGCTGGCCATGGCCACACTGATGCACTGGGAGCGTCCGCCTATGGCATCGACGCAATTAGGGCCTCGCGGTGTGGGTATGGTGTGGACGCAGAACCCACGCACCGAAGCGATTGTTAAGTCGAAAAACATCGCGCCAGAGTCTGATCCTCCAGCGCAACTTTCCGGCATCAAGGTCAAAGACAGCCCTGATTACCAAAACGTCAAAGTTCTTGGTGATCTCGATGTTGAAGAGTTCAACCGTTTGATGGGTGCGATTACAAATTGGGTCGCACCGGATGAAGGCTGCACCTATTGCCATAACCCTGAGAACATGGCGGATGACGGCCTCTATACCAAGGTCGTCGCGCGCCGCATGTTGCAGATGACGCGTCAGATCAACACGATGTGGACGCCGCATGTGCAGCAAACTGGCGTGACCTGCTACACCTGCCATCGTGGTAATCCTGTGCCGGTCAATATCTGGTTCAAGAATGATGGGCCTCCGCATGCTGCTGGCATGTCGGCAAGCCGTCAGGGTGAGGGCTTGGCCTCGAAATCGGTTGGCATGACATCATTGCCTTATGATCCGTTCACCGCGCTTTTGGCGAAGGGTGCACAGATCCGCGTTGATGGCACGGAAGCGCTGCCAACGGGCAAGCCAGGTGCAAGCATTCACGACACGGAAGTCACCTATGGGCTTATGATCCATATGTCGGAAGCCTTAGGCGTGAACTGCACCTTCTGTCACAACTCGCGGCAATTCGCGAGTTGGTCGGAAAGCCGTCCGCAACGCGTGCCCGCTTGGCATGGGCTCCGGATGGTGACGGATCTCAACGAAACCTTCATGGCATCGCTGCAAGGCACCTTCCCGAAGAACCGGTTAGGCCCGTCGGGCGATGTTGCTAAAGTTAACTGCGCAACCTGCCACCAGGGCGTCAACAAGCCCCTCTACGGTGTGAGCATGGCGAAGGATTATCCTGAATTGCGCGTCGCGAATCCCTGAGCGGTTGTTCCACCCAGGCAACTTAACGCCGGAGCGCAAGTTCCGGCGTTTTTTTATGTCCAACGAAAAAGCGATTAGCCGCGTAAGGGCGCGTGCCGCAATGCGGCGAGCGAGGCCGAGCCCGTGACAAAGCACGCGATCTTAAGCGCGCGTTCGAAGGTCTCGACATGCGCAATCACCGCCTCGGTGCTTTGGGTTGCTGCAGGCAGCAGAGCCGCCGCCTGACCGACCAATCCCGCCCCAAGGCGGATGGCTTTTGCGGCATCAAGGCCGTGGCGAATGCCGCCTGAGGCGATCAAAGGAAGCGTTGGATGGGCTGAGTGGATCTCGGCCAGGCATTGCGCCGTCGGAATGCCCCAATCGCGGAAGATTTCGCCGAGCGATTGGTCTTTCGTCTCGGCCGATCGCTTGCCTTCCACCGCAGCCCAACTGGTGCCGCCCGCGCCCGCGACATCGACCGCCGCTACCCCGCATTCAATCAGCCGCCTAGCAACCGCTGCCGATATGCCGCTGCCCACTTCTTTGACGATGACAGGCACGCCGATGCGCGGCACAAGCTGTTCAATCGCCTGCGCGACGCCTTTGAAATTGATATCGCCGCCTTTTTGCAAGGCTTCTTGCAAGGGGTTGAGGTGCAGGATGAGGGCATTGGCCTCAATCGCGTCAATCGCACGGCGTGCATCGTCGATCCCCATGCCATTGACGAGCTGAACGGCGCCGAGATTACCGAAAATCGGGATATCAGGCGCCAAACGGCGCAAATCGCGCCCCAGCCCATGCGTTTCCTCGGTCGTGAGCGCGATGCGCTGAGATCCGACACCCATCGCAAAGCCGCAATGCTGCGCGGCTTCGGCCAGCGCGCGGTTGATGGTGACGGATTCGACCGGCCCGCCCGTCATCGAGGACGCGAGAAAGGGGATACGCAGCGAGAAGCTGAGAAACTGGGATGAAAGATCGATCTGATCAAAATCGACTTCGGGCAAGGCATTGTGCTCGAAGGATAAAGCGTCAAAACCGGCCGGCATCGTATGGGACGCCGTACCGGAAAGAACGATATCTAGATGATCGCGCTTACGCCGCTCAATATCAGTCATGAGCGCGATCTTAATAGAGCAAACCGGCAATAGCCAGCTTGGCTGACGCTTATGGCTTGGATTTTAGATAAGCGATAACGTCGGCCACTTCTTGTGGGTTCTTGAGACCGGCGAACGCCATCTTCGTGCCTGGTACATAGGCTTTCGGGTCTGGAAGATAGGCAGCGAGCGTTGCCTCGTCCCAAACTTGTCCTTCTGCACCCTTGGCGGCCATCGCGTCTGAATATTTGTAATCGGCGATGGAGGCGGTCTTCCGGCCAACGACGCCCTTCAGCGTTGGGCCGATCTTGTTTACGCCCTGTTCGTTCTCGTGGCAGGCTTTGCACTTGACGAATACGGTCGCACCAGCTGCTGCGTCGCCATCGGCAAAAGCAGGGGTTGCAAGGAGCATTGCTGCGGCGATCGACGAAAAAATAAAGTTCTTGGACATTATGACTGATCCCTCCTGGAGTCAGCCGCATTTGCGCTGACGACAATCTACGTCTGACTCCCCTGATTTGGATTTGCCTTGAGACCACGAATTTTTAAGGCAAGCTCACAAAGATGCGCAAGGAGGCTGAGACCAAGAAATACAGCAATCTGGCCAAGGCTCGATCCGGTAAGTGCCGTATGCAAGGCCAAAACGAGGCAGGCTCCGGCCAAAAGTGCCGCTAAAAACCCCGGAATCGACGAATTTTGCCCAGCGCGGCGCAAATAAAGCGTCACGATTATGGCCTCAACCGCTATGACCACGAGAACAATTTCCGTGATCATGCCACTCTTTATCAATTCATCCATGCTGTTTCCGGCCTATCAGCGGGCCCGTTCGACGATAAGTTTCAGTCGACGGCCTTGCGTGGCTTGACCAGCGTAGGAATGCCCAAAAGGCCCGATAAGGTCCAGCTCGACTTGGTAACTGTTGGTATGTGCAGCACAGAGGAGAGCGGCGCCGCAACCCGGCTTAATTCGCTGACACCGCCCGTTGGGAACGTCGTATCATCCTTTTTAAGCAATACATTAATCCCGAGAAACGCCGAAAACGGGGTCGATGTCCGGGTCAGCTTCGGCCAACCTTGGACCTGCGCGTCCCATCCCCTTTGCTTGATCAAAGAGGGCACCCGAAAAAAGGCCGAGAACGGTGTTGAGACACGGGTGAGCTCTGGCATCCGGAAAAATTCCGAGAAGGGTCGGGCAGATTTCGTTAGCAAGGGCAGATTGTACCAAGATGAAAAGCTTTGTTTGGTACGAAGGAGTTTTGGCATCCCGAACAAGGATGTCTCAGAAGAAGGCTGCCGCCAGATCGACGGGATACCAATCCAATCGGAAAACGGCGTTGAGGATTTAACCACCGATGGCATGTTCCAGAAGGTCGCAAAAGGGGTCGGATCTTTGGATAAAAGAGGAATGTCAAAAAATCGAGAAAACGGCGTCCCGTCGAGGAAACTGGGCGACTCATATTTCTTGGTCGCGGCACTCGTTTTTTCAGGCGAGAACTTATCCATAATGATCGCCGCATTGCGCGACTCGCCCCAAGGCGCGTGAACGGCAACAAGCGAATAGCCCTGATTGATAAACGCGATAAAGCCTGCTGTGTCGCTTGCGGGAATGCCTGCTTTTGCAAGCCGTTCTTCGAGCGTTACACCGGGTTCAGAAGCTTGGTTCTCGGCATTTGAGATCAAGAAGACGAAATTTTTATCGAACTTCTTTTTATGCAATCGATTCACCGTGCTAACGGCGTCACCATAGGCTCTGTAGATCCGCGTATTAAGTGTGCTCATGACGTTTACGCCTGTCTGTTAGGTTGGATTTGAGCGCCATAAGGATCGCCCATGGTGGTAATTGCGCCTCTAAATACCGCTGGAATTTGCGACAGAAAGGTCATTCTGACAACCTGATGATGACGCTCCGTACGCGTAATCAAGGGACGAGAAGATGGCATTGCCCGAAAGGCAGTTTGGAGGTTATCGTGCGTCGAACCCTCTTTTCCGTCCTTTTGGCTGGGTGCTGATATGCCAATCTTTCCGTTTGTCGTCCTTCCCTTTGTCACCATGCTCCTTGGCTTTATACTTGTCTTGCTTCTCATACGCGGCAAACGAAAGTCGGTTCTCATCGGTGCGCATGTTTTATTGGGATTGGCCACGCTTGAGATGGTTGTGATCATGCTGAAGGGGTGGCCGATTGGCGATGCGGTTCCCGCTGGTGAATTTGGCGATATAGCGGCGGGCGTCTTGGCGCTTGCAGCCTTTTTTGGATTGTTGAGGCCTGTTTTCGGACGCGGTTCGACGTTTAAATCCAACGCCATGCTGCTGGCCCATGGGAGCGCCGGACTTGCAGGTGTTGTGTTGTGCATTGCCTGGCTCTCCAAATCCTTAGGGTGAGCCCAACTGGCTCTCAGCCTTTGATGGACGATTGGGGCCAATGAGCGGTGCCATGGCAACGAGCGTCCACAGCAGTAACATAATTTCGAGCGTATAGACGCACATATATCCGGTTGCGGGACCAAACTCGCCGCGTAGCGGCATAGTAGCAACAATATCCCTTAAAATGCCGCCGATCGCGATGGCTAATCCGGCAGCAACCGCCTGCGATGCACCCCACGCGCCGAGCGCTAATCCAACCTGATTGCGGGGCGCAAGATTCATGGTGGCCGTTAACGTCCCATGGCCAAACAGGCCCGCGCCAAACCCTACCATCAAGGTGCCCATTGCGAAAAAAAGAGGTTCATCGGCAGGTGAAGCGGCGATGACCAGGATAAAGGCCGGAATACCCGTTAGCGCGCCATAGCTTGCCATTCTAAAAGGATCTGCCCCACGGCTTAAGACACGGGAAGCAAGCGCAAGGCCGATCAAGCCACCTGCTGCGAGGGTTGCGGTGAGACTGGTTGTGGCACCAACACTGAGATGGAGAATCTGCCCGCCATAAGGCTCGAGCAGCACATCGGCCATGCTAAATCCCATCGTGCCGAGGCCTACAGATAAAAGACGCCTGACCGCCTGACCGCCTTGGGCAAACGAATCCCAGGATTCACGAAACGAAGGCTGTTGTTTTGCCGGATTTCGTCGGGCGGCGTTTCGCCCTTCTTGTTTCCATGAGGCCATCGTATTGAAAACGAGGGTGATAATAGCACATCCTTGAATGACTTGAATTAGCCGAAGCGGGCTAAAATTCGCCAAGAGTGCGCCGAAGGTAACGGCACTGATGATCATGCCAACAAGCAGCATGACATACATTAAGCCGACGACTTTCGGCTGCGATTCACTCGGTGCCAAATCCGTTGCCAGTGCAAGCCCAATGGTTTGCACCGTGTGTAACCCGGCGCCTACAAGTAAAAACGCCACGCCTGCCCCAAACTGCCCGACCCACATCGGATAGCGCGCGGATTCACCGCCGCCGGAAAGGACGAGCAAGGCAAAAGGCATGATGGCAAGGCCACCAAATTGAATCATCGTTCCGCGGAAAATAAACGGCACTCTCCGCCATCCCAAAGCCGATTGATGAATGTCTGATTTAAAGCCGATAAGAGCGCGAAATGGCGCGAAAAGCAGGGGTAGCGATATCATCACACCGACAAGTGACGCCGGTACGTCCAATTCGACAATCATAACGCGGTTTAACGTGCCGACCAGTAACACGAGCGCCATGCCAACGGTAACTTGGAAAAGGGATAATCTTAATAGACGGCTCAGCGGTAAATCGGGCGTTGCCACATCGGCAAAGGGCAAGAAGCGAGGGCCAAAACTCGCCCAAGTCTGAATCAGTTTCAGGCTGACGCGGTTCATCATGTGAGCCAGTCCTTTTCCGCCCTATGGGTAAGGGTACCAACCCGCCCAACACATTTTTCATTATCCATGCGTTATCGTCCGCGTGGACGATGCATCAATTGTATAAAATATCTCAGGATGAAAGGGTCGGAACCGTGCGATCCCGACCCATTACTCATTAAAGATCCTGAATTAGGAATTCACGATCTCTACGCCTTTAAGAGCCAAACCAGCCGGAACGGTGGTTTGAATCTCCATCGAGACCTTCTTGTGGCCGCCTTCTAAGAAAGCAGGGAACCACGTTGTGTGGGTCAAGATGGCGTAGTGCACAATCAACGAAGTCACAGCCACCGCGCCCAGAAATACTGGAATACCAACGGTTGGCTTAACGACCGTCCACATTCTTCCTTGGTTCATGTCCGTTCTCCCTCAGTGAAGCCAGGGTGAATAAACATAAGCAAGGAAATGCGCGAACAGCGCGATGGCACCGAATACACGGGTCCCATCGATCATATGCTTGTGCAGTTCCTCCGATTCCGCGTGTGTTAGGCCGGTTGGCCAGACGCGGTTTGCATCATCGCTCATATCGCTACCTCCATGGAGTAATGCGATCATTCTCGTGCTGAACCCGCACGCGGGTTGCGACAAAGTTGCCTCCCGAACAAAAGCCCGGACGACCCCATTCCCGCTGTCGTACGACGACAAGTGTAATGATATTATGACAGTTGAGATTGTCAATTCGTTTTGACATAGATCAAGTTAAGCTGCCGGTTAAATGGAATTAACTCATTGTTTTTAAATGATAATATGAGATGTGGTTGATTTTTGGGCTTACGGGGATTTTGGGACGGAGGTGTATCGCTCGCCCAAATGGTAAAATAAGCCGCTTCCTTTCAGAAAGCCGGATCGGGCATTTTCTGCTGGGGGGTCGTGTTTAAACGAAAGACCGTTTTTAATGCCGAAAACCGATTATTCGGCCATCAGGCGGTCCCGGATCGATTGGCTGCCGGGAATATGGTGCATCACGAGATCAACGATTTTGGCACGGCTTTGTTCGGTTTTGGTGGCTAACGCCCATAATTCGAAACGGGCTGGCTTTTCAAAGGTCATGATCGACCCATATCCGCTTTGTCCTAGGGCTTTTTGGAGCGTCTTTCTGGTAAAGGCGGTGCGATGGGCCATATAGACATTGCCATTTTGAATGGAGGCATTGTGGCCGAAGACCATATCGAGCGGCGTAATGGGTCCCATTCCCGACATATAGGCCACCGAATCGAGGCCATTATTGGCGATATAGGCCGCAATCGATGCCATATCGGGGCAGGTGATGACGACGAACCCTTCATTGTTCAGGACGCGATGAAATTCCCTAAGCGCGATGGGTGCCTCATGGGGATAAAGATGCTCAATATTATGGGATGAAAAAACGGCATCCAAAGAGGCCGTCTCGATCGGGCTTAGATCGGTGATGGAGGCGATGACGTCCGGGTTAACGGAAGCATCAATATCGAGCCTAATTTCGGCCCACTCATCGCCGCCAAAGCCGGGCGTTCGCGGACCCTTTTTAGCCGGACCGCAGCCGACATGCAGAAAGTGCTTCATCCGCTAACGCTCGCATTGAATGCCACATTACTCGTATTATTTTCGAGCAGTGTGACATAAATGACGTAACGTCAGTTAAATTGTCGTTAAAGGCCCTCGACACGGATTCAGGGTATTTAAGCCTCAGCCGTTTTGATGATCGGAGCGACCAAAGGGTTGATTGAGGAGCACAACCTGCCGGTTAAGAAGTG
>DAIOVR010000011.1:29681-32505 GCA_036758905.1 Beijerinckiaceae bacterium
TGATCGGAGCGACCAAAGGGTTGATTGAGGAGCACAACCTGCCGGTTAAGAAGTGCAGCGATTAAGACCCACACCAGATAGGGCACGATATATAGCGCGGCAGGTATTGAAAACGGAACTACGACAAGGATCATGGCGAGGATCGAAAGCCATAGAAAGACGACTTCGACCAACGCCCAATCGGGACGGCGGAGTTTGAAAAAGAATAAATTCCATCCGATATTCAAAACGGCATTGGCGATGAAAGAAATTAGGATCCATTGCCGTGCCGTATCATCGGGCGCAGCTTCCCAAGCCATCGCAGACGCAATAGTGGTGAGGGCCAATATGACTGTCCAAATCGGACCGAACGCCCAATCCGGCGGCTTCCACCAGGGATTGCGTAGGCTGCGATACCAAGGACCAATTTCGGTTAAAAATCCGCCGACGCCACCCACGATGATGGCACCGGCTGCAGCGATTTTAAGAGCAAGAAGATAGGTATCCGAATAATCCATCATGCGACGCGTGCGATGCCAAGCAGATGCGCCATATCTTTGATAAAGATTTTAACGTGGGCAAGGGGATCTTTCCGAACGAGTTTTTTCTCGGTGTAGGATTCCCATGTCAGACGCTGCACATCTTTGTCGTCGCACATTTTTACAAACCGCTCGCGCATAGCATCGCTGCCATACCAGAAGCGTTGCATGATGCCTAAAATGAAGAAGACGGTTCCGTGGTCTTTCATGAACCGTTTGCGCGCGGTTGCTAAGGCTTTCGCGTCTCCGGTTTTAAGGCAGAGATCAACGGCGTCAGCTGCAAGACGACCACCGAGCATGGCGTAATAAATGCCTTCGCCGGATGCGGGCGCAACGACGCCTGCGGCATCGCCTGCCAATAGAACATCGCGCCCATTATCCCATTTTTTAAGCGGTTTTAATGGGATGGGTGCGCCTTCTTTACGAATGGTCTCGACCTTATCAAGGCCAGTTATTTTCCTTAAATCGGCAACCGAGCCTTTCAACGAGAAGCCTTTATTGGCGCTGCCCGTTCCAATGCTCATCGTATCGCCATGCGGGAAGACCCAGGAATAAAAATCAGGCGAAAGCGTGCCGCGATAATAGACATCGCAGCGCGCGGGTGAAAAATCGGCAGTGCCGGGTTGAGGCGATTTGACGATTTCGTGATAGGCGAAAACATAAGGCATTTTATCGCCGCCGCGCACGGTATCACGAGCCACCTTTGATAACGCACCATCAGCTCCGATCACAAGGCGAGCACGCACTCGTTCCTCAATCCCTTCGACGTCTTTGTAGGTGATGATGGCGGTACCATCGGCATCACGCTCAAACTTTTCATAGGTACCAACGCGACGCTCCGCGCCCGATTGATGCGCGCGGTTGCGCAGCCAT
This sequence comes from Beijerinckiaceae bacterium, assembly GCA_036758905.1. Taxonomy (GTDB): domain Bacteria; phylum Pseudomonadota; class Alphaproteobacteria; order Rhizobiales; family Beijerinckiaceae; genus CAIUPE01. Next base: position 31,073 of record DAIOVR010000011.1, read on the forward strand.
TCGTCGAAAACATCGCGATCCACCATGCCGACATAGCTGCCTTCAACGGGCATATCGACGCGTCGATCTTTGGGTGAAACGATCATCGCGCAATTGATCTTGGCGACAACCAATTCATCGGGAATTTCGAAATCACGAATCGCACGGGGCGGAATAGCTCCGCCACACGGCTTGATCCGCCCTGCGCGGTCCAGCATCAGGACACGATGTCCGATTCGCGCTAAATCATTGGCAGCGGTTGCGCCCGATGGACCACCGCCAACAACAACAACATCGTAAAGACTGCGATCAAGCATAGGCTATCCTCCGCTTATACCCATTTGGGCTTTTTGTTGATGGTGAAAGGCAACGCTATCGTCGCGCGCTTCGCTTGTCTGGCCGATCTGGGCAGCTAAAAATGCAGCGCTTAAAAAGAGAATGCCTTCGACGGCAAAGACAATCGAATAGGCGCCGACGGGTGAGCCTAACCAAAGGCGCATTAGATCCGAAAGACCGGACCCCGCAAACCCGCCAATACCGAAAGCGACCCCTTGCGCTGCACCGAACAATCCCATGCGCAGACCTTCGCGCGCTTCGCCACCGCTGGCGGCTAAATTAAACATCGAGCCGATGGCAGCCACCGCATAAATGCCATTGGCAAGACCAAGCGCAAAGATCGACGGAACGAGCGGCCAAGCGGGACCAATGCGCGATGCGGCGACCAATCCCATCAAAGCGAGTGCCGATCCCGCGCACCCCACCATGATCCAATTGCGAAGCGCCATGAACCGCGATTTGCTAAACAGCGTCGCGAGCGTTCCAACGAGGATCATACCTGCCAATGCGCCGCCATGTTGGGCGCCACCCAATAAAGCGGTCTCCGACGGGCTCATACCGAAGACGAGTGCACCGAAAGGTTCGAGTACCAATTCCTGCGCGCTATAGGCGAGCATCGAAACGAAAATAAAAATCGCAAAGCGCCGCGCCGTTTGATCTTGCCACACTTCAGCTAACGCTACTTTAAAATCGGGCTTGTGATCGGTCTGCTTTTTAGCCGCTTCGATGAGCGCTGTCGTTTCAAGCCGGAAAAGGGAAAGCGAGGAAAGTGCAAAGCCACCAAGGCAAACGATAGCGGCGATTAAAATCAATCGATCGGCTGAAAACGGATTTAAAAACTTACCGACAAACCCTGCCGTCATCACAAAGCCGGCGATCATCATAATCCAGACAATGGTCGCCGCCGCCGCGCGCCGTTCTTTTTTAACGCTTTTAGCCAAGAGCACGAGGAGCGATGTGCCTGCCGCACCGACCCCGGCGCCAATCAAGGTAAAGGCTAAAGCGGCAACCAAAAGACCGAGCGAAGTATCATAGGCCATGACGTCGATCGAAAGCGCGGAAATAAAACCGCCTAATGCCAATACGGCCATGCCGCCAATAATCCATGGCGTTCGACG
>DAIOVR010000012.1:0-2673 GCA_036758905.1 Beijerinckiaceae bacterium
GGATCGCAAGGTCCGTGTTACTTTGCCGGGCGGTGATCTGTTCATTGAATGGCGCAAGACGGATGACCATGTGTTGATGACGGGACCTGTAGCACTTGAGCATCGTGGCCAGCTTAGAGCGAGCCTGTTTGAAGGCATGTCCTAATGGGCGTTGAGCTCGTTACCTTTGGTTGCCGATTAAACGTCGTTGAATCGGAGGCCATCAAGCACGCCGCAGAAGCTGCAGGGCAGGATGATCTTGTCATCGTGAATACCTGTGCTGTGACGAGCGAGGCGGTTCGACAAGCTCGTCAAACGATACGCAAATTAAAGCGCGAGCGACCCACTGCAAAAATTGTTGTGACCGGATGTGCTGCGCAAATTGAACCCGAGCGTTTTGCCGAAATGGCAGAAGTTTCAAGCGTCTTTGGCAATGAATCAAAAACGAAACAGGAAACATGGGCTGCTCTTGCCGATCCGGCAAATAGCTTCGAGCGCGTGCGCGTCTCTGATATTATGGCGGTGAAGGAACTCTCACCGCATCTTGTAAGCGCGTTTGAAGGACACACACGAAGCTTTGTTGAAATTCAAAATGGCTGCGACCATCGTTGTACGTTTTGCATTATCCCATACGGCCGCGGCAATTCGCGGTCTGTGCCGATGGGTGCGGTGACAGATCAGATCGCAAAACTCGTTGATGCAGGGCATAAAGAAGCCGTACTGACCGGCGTTGATCTGACAAGCTATGGCGCTGATTTACCGGGCACGCCAAAGCTTGGTGCTTTGGTAAAATCCATCTTGCGTCATGTGCCCGATTTAAAGCGGCTCCGTCTTTCGTCAATTGATTCCGTTGAAGCGGACAATGATCTCATTGATGCCATCGCTACAGAGAAGCGCCTCATGCCGCATCTGCATTTATCGCTTCAATCGGGCGATGATCTGATTTTAAAACGCATGAAGCGACGCCATTTGCGCGCCGATGCCATTCGCTTTTGTAACGATATTCGCAGACAACGACCTGACATCGCTTTTGGGGCCGATATCATCGCAGGCTTTCCGACCGAGACGGAAGAGATGTTTCAACATTCCCTCGATCTCGTTGACGAATGTGGTTTGGCCTTTCTTCACGTCTTCCCCTACTCACCACGCCCCGGAACACCAGCGGCCAAGATGCCGCAAGTGAAAGGGGATGTGATTAAGGAACGGGCGCGGCGATTGCGTGAGAAGGGTGAGGCTGCATTGCAGGGACATCTCGAACGCCTTGTCGGAACAGAGCAAGAATTACTGATCGAACGCGGCGGCATCGGGCGCACGCCATGTTTTACGCCCGTGCAAGTTGGAAACGGATTTGATGCGGGAAAGTTACTGAGCTTGCGCATCCGCGAACACGATGGCGGCTTGTTAAAAATCTAAATGGAATATCCGCACGCCACCATCCGTTCGATCATGTGATCGGGTGGTGGTGCTTCCACTCGAATGGGCGGTTTGTTTTTATAAAGCGGGATCGTAATCGAACGGGCGTGAAGATGCAGGCGCTCGCCTGTCATCTTGCCATCACCATAAATAGGATCGCCGATAATCGGCCATCCCATTGCTTGGGTGTGAACCCGGAGTTGATGCGTGCGGCCCGTAAGCGGCGATAATTCCAAGAGCGTATAGTCATCGATGCGGCCCATAACCTTCCAGCCGGTTTGCGAAGGCAAGCCATTGGGATCGGGCTTCATCCACCAGCCCTTAGATTGGTCCATCCGGCCCAGGGCCAAATCGATGAAACCTTCGTCCTCTTCGGGGCCGCCTTTAACCACTGCCCAATAGGTCTTTTGCATCAAGCCTTCGCGGAACAGCTTGGACAGATCATCCAGCGCCTTGCGATGCCGACCGAGAACCAGGCAACCGGACGTATCTTTATCCAGCCGATGGGCCAATTGCGGGGGCTTGGGCAGACCAAATTGGAGTGCGGGGAAATATTGCTCCAGATGCGCGTCCCGGCTTACCGCATTCGGATGCGCCTGATGCACAGCTATGCCGGCTGGTTTGTTGATCACCAACATCAGCGCGTCACGGTATAGAATTCGACCTTGGATTTCTTCGGGCGTCATGGCGGCTCTCTCTAGCCCTTCCGTTTGTCGCGGGAAAGCATTATCGAGAAGATATGAACGACGACACGCCTAAAAAGCCCGGCCTTATCTCCCGCCTATTTGGCGGCGGTGCCGGTGCGCCTGCAACCGAGGCGGCAAAACTGAACTGGTGGCAACGGCTCAAAAGCGGGCTTGCCCGTTCGTCCTCCTCCATCGGCCAAGGCATTACCGACCTTTTTACCAAACGCCGGCTCGATGACGACACCCTACAAGACTTCGAGGATGTGCTGATCCGCGCCGATCTCGGCCTGCCTGTCGCGAGCCGGATCGTCGAGGCGGTGGGTAAAGGCCGTTATGGCAAGGAAATCGAAGGCGAGGAAGTCAAAGCGATTTTGGCAGCGGAAGTCACAAAGACGTTGACGCCTGTCGCGAAGCCGTTGGTGATCGACGAAACAAAAAAGCCTTTTGTGATATTGATGGTCGGCGTCAATGGTTCAGGCAAAACCACGACCATAGGCAAATTGGCCGCTAAATTTTCAAGCGAAGGCCGCAAAGTGATGCTTGCCGCAGGCGATACGTTTCGCGCCGCAGCGATCGAACAATTGCAGGTGTGGGG
>DAIOVR010000012.1:2773-6314 GCA_036758905.1 Beijerinckiaceae bacterium
TAGCCGAGAAATTCGGACTACCTGTGCATTTTATCGGCGTCGGTGAAGCGGTGGATGATTTGGAACCCTTTAACGCGGATGAGTTTGGGAGAGCGATTGCGGGGTTGGAGTGAGCGTTTCCCTCATGGTGAGCCGTAAAACGCAGCTAAAGCGGATAAACTCTACCGTCATTGCGAGCGAAGGCGAAGCAACCCAGCTAGATTAAATTATAAAGGCACAACGCTTAGATTTCGCCTTTTTCTAGACCATCAACTGGGTTGCTTCGCCTTCGCTCGCAATGACGGATCAAACAACTCCGTACTTAGCTCTATTAATCCTCGCCACTACCCACCGCATAGACACCCTCAGCGCCAATGCCTTCTTCCAGCATCAACCTTGCCCGCGCCCTTAATTTTTCTGTTTCGCTCTTCAACTGCCCGCAAGCGGCTAAAATATCTCGCCCGCGTGGGGTGCGAACGGGCGAAGCGTAGCCGGCGCGAAACACGACATCGGAGAATTCTTCGATCCGGCCCCAATCCGAGCATTTATATTTGGTGCCGGGCCATGGGTTGAACGGGATGAGGTTGATCTTGGCCGGAATGCCATTGAGTAGCCGCACCAATTCGCGCGCATCTTTCAGGCTGTCATTCACGCCATCGAGCATCACATATTCGAACGTGATCCGCCGGGCATTAGAGACGCCGGGATAGTTCCGGCAAGCGTCTAACAATTCGGCGATCGGATATTTTTTATTGAGCGGCACCAATTCGTTCCGCAACTCGTCCCGCACGGCATGAAGCGATATCGCCAACATCGAGGCGATCTCGTCACCCGCGCGCTGGATCATCGGCACGACGCCGGAGGTCGAAAGCGTAATGCGACGGCGGGAAAGCGAGAGACCTTCGCCATCGGTGACCACCGCCATGGCATCGCGGACATGCTCGAAATTATAAAGCGGCTCGCCCATGCCCATGAGCACGACGTTTGAGACCGCGCGTTCGGCATCTGGCACTAAGCCGTCCGTGGGACGCGCGGCTCCAGGCCAATCGCCCAAACGGTCGCGGGCGATCATCACCTGAGCGACGATTTCAGCTGAGGTGAGATTGCGAACCAGCCGCTGTGTGCCTGTATGACAGAAAGAACAGGTGAGCGTGCAGCCGACCTGCGAGGAAATGCAAAGCGTCCCGCGATCTGATTCGGGGATGTAGACCGTCTCGATTTCCGCGCCTTTATCATGGGCGCTGACAGGCGGCATCCGGATCAGCCATTTCCGCGTGCCGTCTACCGAGATTTGCTCCGAGACGATTTCCGGCCGATCCAGCGTGAAATGCTGCGCCAATAGGCTGCGCAAGTCTTTCGAAACATTCAGCATCACATCGAAGGAGGTGGCACCACGGTGGTAGATCCAATGCCAGAGCTGGCCGGTTCGCATCCGTAATTCGCGTTGGGCCACGCCAATTTCAGCAAGTTTTTGCGAAATCTCGGAACGTCCAAGTCCCGCTAGCGATGGTTTTCCATCGGCAAAGACAGGCTGAGGAGACAGGATTTCGGCTGTCTTCTCAATCGAATCAATCGCACCTGCCACGGACCTTGATGTCACGGGCAGGCCTTTTTCACCTGATCAAGCGCCTGGGCGAACCCTGCTAAAGCGTAATTTTCCTGCAGCGCATTGCCCCGCTTTGAGGTGACTTTCAAAGATAAAAGTGGCGCTTTCTTCATCTGGTCGATGACGGCCGCATTATCTTTTGGATCTTTCAACCATGCCACCGAAGCAGGCCCTTGCATTTTCGGCGTCGCTACAAAGGTCGACTTCCCAAGAACCATTTGCGCGTCAGCACCATCCTTGGCTGGAAACCCAAGTACAATGCTGATCTCGTCCCGAACATTTTCCTTGGGCCGGGTGGAGACGAATAAATACCCCGGATCGCGGGTCAAATTAGCCGGTAACCGCTCTTTTGGAACCGCTAGCGCGTAGCAAATGCGGCCATTTGCGGTATCGGAGGCGTAGACATTCCAGCTTCCGAAAGTTCCCAACTGAGTCGGCTGGGACTCGGTTGCGGCTGGTTTTGCTGGCGCCGCCTTAGCAGCTTCCGGCTTCTTAACCTGTGCAAAAGCTTCAGGCGAAAGCCCAAAAAGACCTGCAGCCATAAGCGCGGCTGAGGCAAGGATCCGGACGTTAAGACGATAAACCATGGGCGTATCTGGCTCCGACAAATCAATTCGTAGGACAGCGCCTACCCTAAACCGAGTTCAGTTGAAACCAAAATTCTTCGTGAACCATGAAAACTCCGTTTCAAACGGTGAATTTTCGTGCCAATATTAGGACAACTGAGTGATTAATTCCGGGTATTCGCGGCGAGGTATAAGCGTTGTCGACACATCAAGAGCTCGGCGAGCTTGTGCGAGCTGTAGCCAATACCCGCGACCGGGCGGCTTTTGCACAACTTTTCGACCATTTTGGGCCGCGTTTGCACGCGTATCTGACCCGTTTGGGGTCCGATGCGGGCACGGCTGATGAAATCCTGCAAGATGTGATGACCACGCTTTGGACGAAAGCGCATCTTTTTGATCCGTCCAAGTCCTCTATAGCAACATGGCTCTATCGTATTGCTCGAAATCGGCGAATCGATACGCTAAGACGTGATCGTTTGGACTTTTTCGATCCGATGGAGGCACCCGAGATTGCCGCCGAAGATGAGGGGATCGATCGACGAATCGATATGCAGTTCCGTGAGGAGCGCATCAAGGAATCACTTGGCGCCCTGCCCGATGAACAGCTGACTTTGATTCGGATGGCCTTCTTCGATGATCTTTCCCATAGCGAGATCGCGGACAAAACGGGTCTACCGCTCGGCACGGTCAAATCGAGAATTCGCCTCGCCTTCGGCAAGCTGCGGCGTCAGCTCGAAACAAACGGCGTTATCGACGCCGGTTCTCACACATAGAGCACTAATGCGATCCATCAGCGATGGCGTTAATCGATTTAGCGAGCGCCAGATCGCGCCGCGATAGTCCTTTAACGTCATGGCTCGTCAAAACAATGGTGACGGTGCGATACACGTTAGACCATTCGGGATGGTGGTCTTGTTTTTCAGCTTCCATGGCAATGCGCGTCATAAAGCCAAAGGCCTCATTAAAGTCACGAAACACAAATTGACGCGATATCGCGTCTCGACCATCCACCATGGACCAATCTTTAAAGTCCGATGAAAGCGACTGACGTTCGCTATCGGTTAGTCCATCGTGATTGGCCATTTATGAAGTCCTGTTATGCCGGTATGCGCGCACGTTCAGCCGATGCTAATTGTTGAAACGGATAGATCGCTTCCGTCACATATTGCCCACCACCTGTCGAAGATCGGGATGAGTATACATTAAATGCATCAGCAACAAAACGCATGGAAGGAACATGGCCGATGACACTTAAAAAATTAGCCAATTCAAAGGGCGATGTATCACGCAAGCGTGCAAGCGTAATGTGCGGCGTATATTTGCGCGGCTCAGGCGGCAAACCAATGCGCCGCATCAAACGTTCATGCTCGCTTTGCAATTCCATCAATGC
>DAIOVR010000012.1:6414-26570 GCA_036758905.1 Beijerinckiaceae bacterium
ACTGAGTCAGGAATATCGAGACCGGTAAAGAGGCGGGGCATGGGCTCCTCCTTTGACGGCCTTAAGCCGCATCCTAGGCACGAATCATATATTGCAGTGCATCACAGAGTAGACCTTCCGACAAGGTCGTCATGATGCATCCGCATTCACTCGGCTAGGAATAAACCTGATCAAGCCCGTTGCAGGGCGCGTGATTTCCACCCTTCAACAACAATCAAGGTTAAGCCACTCGCAAGAATGAGGGCTGCCCCTTCAAAGACAGCAACAGGTGGCCAATCTCCCCAAATCAAAAAGCCCCAACCGAACGACCAGATCAACGTAATATATTCGAAAGGCGCAACGGCAGAAGCCGGAGCCAAACGATATCCTTCAAACATCAGAAACTGCCCTGACGCGCCAACGCCACCCAAGAGTAGGACCAAGAGTAGACTATTAAAATCCGGTGTTATCCAAACAAAGGGAAGCGTTACGCCGCAAACCAAGATCACGACCCCATTGCTTGCAAGCATGAGACTGAGCGATGATTCTTTACGGCTAATCAAACGCACAAGAATATTAGTCCATGCCCAGCAAAACGCAGCGATAAGAACCAAGACAATCGGAATGATGTCAACAGAGCCCGCTGGTGCAGCGGCAATTACGACGCCTACAAAGCCAATGATTGTGGCAGCCCAACGCACCAATCCGACGGTTTCTTTCAATACCAAAACAGAAAGAACAACGGCAAAGATGGGCGTCGAAAAATAGATCGTTACAAGCTCGGCAAGATGCAAAGAGCGCGAGGCGGTAAAATAAGCCAACCATGCGATGAGGATGAGTGCCGAGCGGATCAGCAACGCATTGCGGTTAGAGCTTTGCGTTAATTCAACGACCCGTCTCGGACCCGTAATCGATAGGCATAAAATAACAATCAAGATGCTGCGGGAAAACAACACTTCCCAAACTGGAAGCGTGGTGACGAGCCATTTGACGACGGCGTCTTGAATGGAAAAAATTGAAAACCCAGCAAGCGCATAGCCAATGCCCGCCATAGTGCGGGTGTGAAGTTCTTTTGCTTCTTTGGACATTGGACGCCTGAGGGAAGTTATGCTTACAGATTAGGCAATGCTGGATTGATCCGGCAAGGGAATTTTCAGGACCAATAGGCTGAACTAGCCCCCGGGCCGCAAATCTCATATAAAGCCACAAATAATCACATTAGCCGCAAGGCCACCATGACCCGTCCGCTCGCCATTGATCGCCTCAACCATATTTTGCAAACGCTGAACGATACGGGCTCGGTCAGTGTCGGCACGCTGGCTGAACATTTTGACGTTTCCAAAGAAACCATTCGCCGGGACCTTAAACTCTTGTCCGACCAAGGCCGCGTGAGCCTTGTCCATGGCGGGGCGACATCGGGAATTCCGGCCGAGCCGTCGCTTTCACGTCGCGAGGCGGAAAATGCAGCCGGCAAAGCCGCAATTGGTCGAAAAGCAGCCAGCTTGGTCAAAGATGGGATGGTTATCTTGATCGATTCCGGCTCTACCACGCTGTTTCTGGCTGAAGCGCTGGCAACGCGTGAGCATTTGACAGTAATTACCAATAGTCTGCCAATCGCATTGACCCTTTGCCGCACCCAAGGCGTGAAAACCATCATGCTGGGCGGCGAAATTCATGCCAATGACGAGGCGAGTTTCGGTGTCGATACGCTTGAAAGCCTGAAACATTTCAACGTCGATCTGGCCTTTGTCGGTGCCGGCGGCATTTCTGACGAGGGCGATTTTACAGATTACACCCGAATTGCTGCCGAACAACGGCATTTGATGCTCAGAGCCGGACGGAAGGCCTATGTTTTGGCGGATCAAACCAAATTTGAGCGTAAAACGCCTATCAAAATCATACCGAGCGAACAGATTGCTGGATTAATTGTCGACCACTTACCAGCAGGCTCAACCTCAAGCCTCGCCGCCGAAAAGCGCTGGCCAATTCTCATCGCATAGGTTTGCAGCCGATTTGACAGCGACACGCTAACCGTCGGGCCCATCATCCCATGTGTTAAAATGTGGTATTTTGTGATATATTGACTGTTTTTGTGGAATACGCTAAGAGCGACCATCTCAATCTTTCAACCACCATGGCAAGCATGGCGGCTACAGGAGACGTTCTTATGACGCGCGTTTTTCGTGGGCCTGAGGGCCAAGAATCGACCCCTTATCTCCTCACCCCCGGTCCACTGACAACGACCCCGGCAGTGAAAGAGGCCATGCTGCGCGATTGGGGCTCCTGGGATGCCGATCTTCGTAAAGTCGTCGCGGGCATTAGGGAACAACTGCTCGATATTGCCGACGCCTCGAACGGCTTTGAATGCGTTTTGCTTCAAGGATCTGGATCCTATGGTGTTGAAGCAGCACTCGGCAATTTTGCGCCTAAAGACAAAAAGACACTGATGCTGACCAATGGCGCTTATGGCGAACGCGCCATCAAGGCGCTCGCTTATATGAATCGAGATTTCATCAGCTATGAAACAGACGAGTTGGAAGCCCCCTCGGCAGAAGAAGTTTCGGCATTGTTAAGCGCCAATCCTGATATCGGCGCGGTGTTTATGGTTCAATGCGAGACGACGAGCGGAATCGTTAATCCGATCGAGGATATCGCCGCCGTCGCACAGAAGGCCGGATGCGTGGTTATCCTCGATGCGATGTCGAGCTTCGGCGCGATGGATATATCGATGAAGCGGATGGGCATTGATGTTGTCATCTCATCCGCCAATAAATGCATCGAAGGCGTACCCGGCTTTACTTATGTAATTGCGCGGCGTGACTTGCTTGAAGCCTCGCAGGGCATGTCGCATTCGCTCGCGCTCGATCTCTATGAACAATGGGCTTATATGCAGAAGAGTGGACAGTTCCGCTTTACGCCACCCACCCATACGCTGGTCGCCTTCGCGGTTGCACTCGAACAACACGCGGCTGAAGGCGGTGCGCCAGGACGTCTCGCGCGCTATAAAAAAACAGCGAAGACGCTGCGGGATGGCATGCGTAAAATTGGGCTTTCACCGTTGCTCGGGGACAATGAAACGGGACCGATTATTCAGACCTTCGCAACCCCACGCGACAAGAATTTCGACTTCACGACTTTCTATGAGGGTTTGAAAAAGCGTGGCTTCATTATTTATCCGGGAAAGCTCACCAAAAAACCAAGCTTCCGGGTTGGCAATATGGGGGCGCTTAATTGGGAAGTTATGGAAATGCTCGTCGATGCAACCCAAGCGACCCTTAAAGAAATGAATGTCACCGACATCACGCCTGCGGAATAAATAATCATGACAAAATCATCCCTCACCATCAATGACCGTGTCTTTCAATGGCCAAAGCGCACGCTTGTTGTGATTTGCCTTGATGGCTCTGAACCCGCTTACACGGATGAAGCCCGCAAGCGCGGCTTGATGCCAAACCTCGAAAAACTCATCGCAAAGGGGGGCGAGTATCGTGCCGATAGTGTGGTGCCAAGTTTTACGAACCCGAACAATCTTTCCATTGCGACAGGACGTCCGCCAGAAGTGCATGGCATTTGCGGGAATTATCTGATCGACCCCGATACGGGTTTAGAAACGATGATGAATGATCCGAAATGGTTGCGGGCGCCGACCATTTTTGCCGAATTTCAAAAGGCTGGTGCCCGCATTTTAATGGTAACGGCTAAAGATAAGCTGCGCCTTCTGCTCTCAAAAGGTCTCGTTTATGATGGTACCGCGATCGCCTTTTCCTCGGAGAAGGCCAATATCGCAACATTAAAGGACAATGGGATCGATAATCCATGCGCGGCCTGGGGAATGGCGCTACCGGATGTTTATTCCGGTGATTTGTCGGAGTTTGTTTTTGCAGCCGGCGTTAAATTAATTCCACACATGAAACCGGACTTGGTCTATCTTTCGACGACCGATTTTATCCAGCATAAATTCGGCCCAACGGAAAAAGGTGCGCTCGATTTCTATGCGATGTTCGACCGCTATGTCGGTGAACTCGATGCGTTAGGCGTAACCCTGATCATCACCGCCGATCACGGCATGAATGACAAACACACGGCCGATGGAAAGCCTGACGTGCTCTATTTGCAAGATGCACTTGATCAGCACTTTGGTGCTGGCAAGAACAAAGTTATTTTGCCTATTACCGATCCTTATGTGGTTCATCACGGTGCGCTTGGATCTTACGCTGCGATCTATCTTTATGGCGCGGTTAGTGTTGCCGTTGAAACCTATATTCGTTCGCTTGACGGCATCGACGTCGTACTTTCGAAGGCGGACGCTTGCGCTCGATTTGGGCTTCCTCCTGACCGCACGGGTGACCTCGTTGCCATTTCGGGCGGCCCGAACAAGTCGAAAGTCATTGGCACGTCGGCTGTGGCGCATGATTTATCAGGACTTGATGTTCCGCTTCGCTCGCATGGTGGCTTAACGGAGCAGAATGTTCCTTTCTTTATCAATGGCCCGCTACGTGAATTGCCGACAGGCCTAAGAAATTTTGACGCTTTTTTTGTCGGCTGTAATTTCGCGGAGTAAATAGAATGAGCAAGATAATCAACGAAGCGATGCGGATTGGCGGCAAAAAAGTTTCGACCGATGGTGTCGTGAACGTCCATTATCCGTATACCAATGAAGTCATTGGAACGGTACCTGCCGGACGCGCGGAACATGCACGTGAAGCATTCAAAATTGCGGCGAATTATAAGCCCAAACTGACGCGCTACGAGCGTCAAAAGATTTTGTTTCGGACGGCAGAATTGATTAATGCGCGGAAGGATACGCTTGCGCCATTGATCACCAGCGAGCTTGGCATATCACTGAAAGATTCACTCTACGAATGTGGCCGTGCATATGACGTGTTCACTTTGGCAGGGCAACTCGCCATTCTCGATGATGGACAGATTTTTTCCTGTGATCTGACACCGCACGGCAAGTCTCGTAAAATCTACACGAAGCGTGAACCGGTGCGGGCAATTTCCGCGATTACACCGTTCAACCATCCGCTCAATATGGTATCGCATAAATTGGCACCTGCGATTGCGACCAATAATTGCGTCGTTTGCAAACCGACCGAATTGACGCCGCTAACCGCCATCGCGCTTGCCGATATTCTCTATGAAGCAGGTCTGCCCCCTGAGATGGTGCAGATGGTCACTGGCATGCCCGATGATATTGGCGATGAAATGGTAACCAATCCGGATATCTCGCTTATCACCTTCACAGGTGGTGTGAAAGTTGGGAAGCTGATTGCAGGAAAGGCTGGGTATCGCCGCGCCGCACTCGAATTGGGGGGCAATGATCCTCTCATCATTTGCGATGATCTCTCCGATAGCGATCTCGATAAAGCCGCAGAACTCGCCGTTCAGGGCGCTACCAAGAATTCGGGTCAACGCTGCACAGCCGTAAAACGCATTTTGGTTATGGAAAGTGTCGCAGACGCGTTTGTTGAAAAGGTTTTAGCGAAAGCCAAGAAAATTAAATTTGGCGATCCCATGGATCCCGACACCGATCTTGGCACAGTGGTACACGAACAGGCAGCAGCCTTGTTTGAAAAGCGCGTGTTCATGGCGGAAGAACAGGGTGCAAAAATTCTTTACCATCCTGGTCGCCAAGGCGCTTTGTTACCTCCGATTGTCGTTGATTTTGTTCCCCATGGTTCGGAACTCGTCCTAGAAGAAACATTCGGTCCGATTATTCCGATAATTCGTGTGCCGAACGATGTTGCAAAAGTTATCGAGATTTCAAATTCAACCGCCTTCGGCCTCTCCTCCGGTGTTTGCACCAATCGGCTCGACCGCATTACGGCCTTTATCGAGGGGCTTGATGTCGGAACGGTGAATATCTGGGAAGTGCCTGGCTACCGGATTGAGATGTCACCCTTTGGCGGCATTAAGGATTCGGGCAATGGCATTAAGGAAGGCGTTTTAGAAGCGATGAAATTCTTCACCAATGTGAAGACCTATTCACTGCCTTGGCCAGCTTAAAATAAAAAAAGCCCCGGGAAGCAATAGCTCCCGGGGCTTTTTAAAATGCATTTGAATTAAAACGCTTTCAACGTTGTGCGCATGATATCGATCATCTGGTCAATATGCCCTGTTTCCATAACGAAAGGTGGCGCGACAACGGCCGCATCGCCCGTTGTTTTGATGTGTAGGCCAGACTCAAACATCCGCTTCTGCCATTGATAGCCGCGTGCACCAGGACCACCCATCGGAGCTACATCAACGCCACCCATCATGCCGTAACCGCGAATATCGGTAACGACGGGGAGGTCCTTCAACGAGAACAATCCCTCAAGGAAGTAAGCGGACATTTGAGCGGCGCGTTCAAACAGTCGCTCGTCTTCATAAATCTTCAAGGTTGCAAGCGACGCCGCACAAGCAGCTGGATGGGCCGACCATGTATAACCATGGAAAAACTCGGTCACATTTTCTGGTGCTGCATTTACAATCGTGTCGTGAATCTCGCGGCTAGCGGCAACCGCCGCCATAGGCTGCGCACCATTGGTGATAGCTTTCGCCATAGTGATGAGATCCGGCTTCACGTTGAAGCTATGGGTGGCGAAAGAGCGGCCCGTCCGCCCGAAGCCGGTAATAACCTCGTCAAACACCAACAAAATACCGTGTTGGGTGCACAATTCGCGCAAACGCTTCAAATAGCCCTTTGGCGGCACGAGCGTGCCGGTTGATCCGGCAATCGGCTCAACGAATACGGCTGCGATATTCTCGCCGCCGTAATTGGCGATGATGCGGGCCAAATCTTCGGCCAAATCGGCACCATGCTCGCCTTCACCGACTTGGAACTTATTCTCAGGAATATGCGTGTGGCGCATGTGAACGGCGCTTGGCAGCGCGCTACCGAAAGCGCGGCGGTTATTGACCATGCCGGAGAGCGCCACGCCGCCAAAATTGACGCCGTGATACGCACGCTCACGCGAAACAAACATTTGGCGATTACCTTGGCCGCGGATGCGGTGATAATTTAACGCCATTTTCATCGCGGTATCGACAGCTTCAGAGCCTGAATTGACGAAAAAAATCTTGTCGAGGCCTTCCGGCATGAAAGCAGCAATCTTGGTGGAAAGCTCAAAGCTCTTGTCGTGGCTGCGCAAGAAGCTTGGGGTAAAGTCGAGTTCGGAGAGTTGTTTGTAGACTGCTTCAGCAATCTCGCGACGGCTATGACCGGCAGGCGTGGTGAACAGGCCCGACGATCCGTCGAGGATCTTTTTCCCTTCGCGGTCATAATACCAGACGCCTTCGGCGCGCGCGAACATCTTCGGGTCCTGCTTGAAATCCCGGTTCGCCGAAAACGGCATCCAGTGATTTTCCATAGAAGGCGATGCGGATGAAGCCATAACGTTATCCTTTTCAAAGGCCGGAACTTCTGCCAGATTGGACCAGATTTGGATAAATGGATCCAGAATCATAGAGCCAGAAGGTCAAATTCTCTTGGAACACGATATCCCTCAACCCTTACGGACGGAGCTGTCAATCCCATCAGGGGGAGATGAGACGGTGATATGGGATTCGCTGTTTCAAAAATTTTCGCATAGCGGCCGCTCACTTCAAGTTCAAATTCGCCAGATGATTGTCGCGGCCATTGAAGAACGACGGCTTCCAGCCGCTGCCCGCATGCCATCCAGCCGCGATCTTGCGGCCATTCTCGGCGTGGCGCGCAACACGGTCGTTCTGGCGTATCAACAATTGGTCGATGAGGGGTTTTTGGAATCGCGCGAGCGGAGCGGGTATTTTGTACGCAGCGCATCGCCATCCGAGCCAAGTGAGCGGGCACCACGACCAATCGCAACCCATGCGTCCGACAGCCCTCAATGGTCAAATCGGTTTACGATGCAACCGTCGACGCGGCGTAATATTACGAAAACCAAAGAATGGTTGAGCTATCCCTACCCGTTTCTTTATGGGCAATTTGATCCGGGTTTATTTCCGACCAATGATTGGCGTGAATGCGCGCGCGGAGCACTAAGTGTCCTCGAGATCCATAATTGGGCGCGCGATTTGGTCGATGGCGATGACCCTGAATTGATCGATCAACTCAGACTTCATGTTTTACCCCGCCGCGGAATCTGGGCAAACCCTGAAGAAATCATTGTAACCATTGGCGCTCAACAAGCGCTTTATCTGCTTGCCCGCCTTTTGATGAACAAAAACTCACGCGTTGGGGTTGAAGATCCCGGCTATCCCGATGCACGTAATATTTTTTCGATCATGACGGATCATGTTATCGGCCTGCCTATTGATGAAGATGGACTAAAGATTTCGGAAGGTCTTAATCAATGTGATTATCTTTATGTCACGCCGGGACATCAATGTCCGACAACGGTTACGATGCCTGTCGAACGACGCAAAAAATTACTCGATGTTGCAGCTAAACGCGATATTGTAATTATAGAAGACGATTACGAGACAGAGTTCTTAGCAAACGCACGTGAAACGCCTTCGTTAAAAAGTTTTGATGAATCCGGCCGCGTTTTATATGTCGGCAGTCTTTCCAAAGTTTTAGCACCCGGCCTGCGGCTTGGATATATTATTGCACCCGCCGAAGTGGTGCGTGAATTACGCGCGTTGCGCCGCTTAATGTTGCGACACCCGCCTTCGAATAATCAGAGAGCTGCAGCTTTGTTTATGGGACTTGGCCATTACAAAGCCCATATCCGTCGACTTGGCTCATCCCTTGGAACTCGCGCCAGTCAGCTTGATTCGGCGCTCAAGAAACATTTGCCGGAATTCGAGTTTTTTCTTGGGCAAGGCGTTTCAAGTTGCTGGCTGAAGGGTCCGGATGATTTAAACGGCCGAGAGCTTGCAAAAGCTGCGCAAAGTAAAGGCGTTTTGATTGAAACAGGCGATATTTTTTTCAAAAATGATGAGCCGCCGCATAATTTTATTCGGCTAGGATTTTCATCCATACCAGCTGAACGCATTGAGCCAGGTATTTCGGCGTTAGCCGCAGCCTGGCGTGGATTAAAGGCATAATCTATGCAGCTTATTCTTGTGCTTAATGCGGGCTCGTCTAGCGTAAAATTTGCTTTAATAGGCATACAGAATAAGGGGCAAGAGCACGACCTCGCACGCGGCGCCTTTGATGGTATTGGGCAAGTGCCGCGGTGGAGCGTTCATCGATTCGATGGGATAGCTAATAAAGAAATCGCTATACGGAATGGTATGGCCTCGAACCATAAAGAGGCGGTATCGCATATCCTTTCATGGATCGATGAAAATTATGGGTTAGCTTCGTTAACAGCAGCTGGCCATCGCGTGGTTCATGGCGGCGCTGATTTTATCCAACCGGTGCAGTTGGATATGCAAACTATTACGGCACTTCGTAAACTTGTTCCACTTGCGCCCCTCCATCAACCTCATAATTTGGCAGCCATTGATAGCTTAAACGAGTTAGCACCAGCACTGCCGCAAATTGCGTGCTTTGATACTGCTTTTCATGCGACCATTCCCGATATTGGCCGACATTTTGCGCTTCCGCGCGCGATAACAGAATTAGGGGTCAAGCGTTATGGATTTCATGGATTATCTTATAATTATAATGCGAATGAATTAGCGAAACAGGATCCTCAACTGGCTAAAGGACGTGTACTCGTGGCGCATCTTGGCAATGGCGCTAGTCTCTGCGCCCTAAAAAGTGGCCAAAGTATTGCAACGACAATGGGTTTTTCTGCGCTTGATGGTTTGATGATGGGAACGCGAACCGGCTCAATTGATCCGGCCGTCATTTTCTATTTGATGCGCGATCAAAATATGACCGCTGATGAAGTCGAAGCGATGCTGTATCAGAAGTCAGGCTTGCTTGGTGTCTCGGGTCTGTCAAATGATATGAGAAAATTGCGCGAAGCTTCAGGAACAAATAGTAACGCACGTGAAGCAATTGATATGTTCACCTACCGAATTATTCGGGAGGCGGGAGCCATGATAGCTATTATGGGCGGCATCGATGCATTAATCTTTACAGCAGGGATTGGAGAAAACGATTCTGAGCTGCGCGCCGAAATTATCAAAGGACTTAGCTTTGCTGGTTTTTCACTCGACGCCGCGGCAAATCATGCGAAGGCAAGGAAGATTAGTGGTGAGATTGGGCCAGTTGCCTTGGTGGTGCCTACCAATGAAGAAGTAATGATTGCCCGCGAGACTGCGACGTTGATCAGTAATGAGCATAAGTGAGGAAATTATGACGATTAAGGACCTAAAGCGCTATCCAGAAATGTCCGAACCGCAATTGCGCCCACGTTATTCTGGCGTAGCAACGTTTTTCCGTCGCCCCCTTGTTGATACAGCAGATGGTGTTGATATAGGCGTGATAGGCGTTCCCTTTGATGGTGGTGTTACAAACCGCACTGGCACGCGCCACGGTCCACGCGCGGTGCGTGAGCAAACCACCCTTGTACGCCGTGTAAATCAGGCAACAGGAATTTCACCTTTCGATATTGTCAATATAGCCGATTGTGGCGATGCGTTTTTTGAAGCGCCTTATGAATTGATTTCGGCGCACAAAGAAATCGAAGCCTTTTTTACGAAAGTAAAAGCGTCTGGTGCCATGACATTGGCTGTGGGTGGTGATCATTCTATTTCCCTGCCCATTTTACGTGCGATTGCAAAAGACGGTCCTGTTGGAATGGTCCATATCGATGCACATTGTGATACGGGCGACGATTATCTTGGTTCAAAATTTCATCACGGAGCACCTTTCTCTCGCGCTGTCGAAGAAGGGTTACTTGATCCGAAGCGCGTGATTCAAATTGGGATTCGTGGCTCCATCAACCATAAGGATATGTGGAAGTTCAGCCATGATAGCGGCATGCGGGTCGTTTACATGGAAGAACTTACGGACAAAGGTTGGGCATGGGCCGCTGAGGAAGCGCGCCGAATTGTCGGTGACGGTAAGACCTATCTTTCTTTTGATATTGATAGCCTTGATCCTGTATTTGCTCCCGGCACGGGAACGCCTGAATCAGGCGGTATCACGATGATCGAAGCGCAACGGTTGATCCGGTCGCTAAATGGCATCAATTTTATAGGCGGCGATCTTGTCGAAGTCTCGCCGCCTTTTGACAATGGCACGATTACGTCGATGAATGGCGCCAATGTTTTGTTTGAGATTTTATGCGTCTTGGCAACGGCACGCCAAAAGCGAAAAGGGTGATGCGTGAGCGAACACGAAACTTGGCGGATAAAAGGTCTTAGCGCTGATGCGGAAATCCTCATCGACCGGTGGGGGATTCCACATTTACGCGCAAGCAATCTCGACGATCTTTTTTTCCTACAAGGCTTCAACGCCGCTCGCGATCGGCTTTGGCAAATTGATCTATGGCGAAAGCGCGGTCTGGGATTACTAGCCGCTGATTTTGGGCCGGGCTATTTGGCGCAAGACTACGCTTCGCGGCTGTTTTTATACCATGGTGACATGCAATCTGAGTGGGATGCCTATTGCCCCGATGCCGAGCAAATTTGCTCTTCATTCGTGAATGGCATCAATTGCTATATCGAGCGAACCGAAAAAGATCCCTCCCTACTACCGCCTGAATTCGGTCTGATGGGAACAAAGCCTTCGCGGTGGAAGGCGGAGGATGTCGCCCGCATCAGAAGCCATGGGCTTTGCCGAAACGTTCTATCGGAACTGTTACGCGCACGTGTTCTGACAGAGGCTGATCAAGCGACCGATGAGATAAGACGCCCGCTGGAGCCCGAACATGTTCCGGGTCATATTCCCGGCTTGGATTTAGGTTCGATTCCAATCGATATTGCTACTCTTTTCAAACTTGGAATTGCTGGGGTTACGTTTTCGGAAGCGCGCCTTAATGCTAAGCTCGAAGATGCTTGGAACTGGACAAAGATTACGGATCTTGGCGAGGTTATCGAAGAAATTTCAGCGACCGGATCTAATAATTGGGTTGTATCGGGTGAACGATCGACGACGGGCCGACCCATTCTTGCCAATGATCCGCACCGCGCCCATGGATTGCCGGGTTTGCGCTATCTCGTTCATTTAACGGCACCCGGCTTTGATGCGATTGGTGCAGGTGAACCCGTCATCCCCGGTATTTCAATTGGTCATAATGGAACATCGGCCTTTGGGTTGACCATTTTCTATACCGATCAAGAAGACCTCTATGTGTTGGATACCGATCCTCACAATCCGCTGAACTATCGCTGGCAAGGTGGATGGCAAGGGATACGGGTGGTGAATGAAACATTCAGTGTCAAAAATGCGCCCGATCAGATTTTGGCACAATATTTTTCACATCACGGTCCTATCCTTCTGCAAGAGAAAGATAAGAACCGGGCATATGCGGTTCGCTCAGTCTGGTTCGAGCCGGGAGCCGCACCCTATCTTAAAAGTATCGCCTCAATGCGAACGACGACCCTTCAAGAGTTTCGTCAGGCGGTTAGAGGATGGGGCGTTCCTTCCGTGAACCTTGTTTATGCAGATACGTCCGGCGAAACCGCTTGGGCTCCCGTGGGCTTTGCTCCGATTCGGGAAAATTGGGATGGCTTATTGCCCGTCCCCGGTGACGGCACCTATGAATGGCAGGGCCTGTTGGACAATGAAGAATTGCCGCGCGTCGTTAATCCAACCAAGGGCTTCTTCGCAACGGCCAACGAAATGAACTTGCCGGACGATTATCCTCATCCCATCGGTTATGAATGGGTAGATCGGGCAAGGGCCGACCGAATCGACGAGGTATTGAGCAGAAAACATACAATCTCGCTGGAAGATTGTTGCGCTTTACAAAATGATCCCGTTTCAATTCCGGCTCGTCGATTGGCGCGTTTAGCACAACTAGCATGCCCGAATGACACGGCCACAGGGCTTTTCCAAGACTGGGCAGGCTCCCTTGAAAAAGACAGTGCAGCTGCTGCATTGGTCGAGATTTGGTGGACCCATCACCTAAGGCCCGCATTACTTTGTCAGCTCGTTCCCGACGAAAAAATCCGACTGCTGGTCGGCGGCGGTGATATTGAATCTCTCCTCCGAGCACTCGAACATCCCGATCAACGCTTTGGTGCGGAGCCAATTCGGGCTAGAAATACACTATTAGCCGAGACGCTAAAGAATGCGTTTCTCGATTGTCAGAAGCGGTTAGGTGCAGATCCGGCTCTATGGCGCTGGGGCGATATCCACCATGCGGCCTTTGAACATGGCCTATCATCGGTTTCGAAAGTGGCGGAGGCTTGGACGGTCGGGCCCTTCCCCCATGGGGGAAGCGGATCCAGCCCGATGCATACAGGTTATCGCGCATCGGATTTCCGAACGACGCAGGGCGCATCCGTACGAATTGTTATGGATGTGGGAGATTGGGACGCCAGCCTGTGGATTAATGCACCCGGACAATCCGGCGATCCGCGATCCGCGCATTTTAGTAATCTTACGCCTATTTGGGTAAAAGGCGATTATGTGCCAATGCTTTACAGTCTAAAATCCATAAAAGAACATGTCATCAAACATATTTTACTAGTTCCCGAGCATTAAGCGCAATGGAGCCAGTTAACCCACGTTATTTGGTGCAATTAAAAATCCTTAGCCGATATTTGAGCAAATTATTACCTGTTTGCAGTGCATGTTAGAAAAATATATTTCAATTACCCATAATTTTCGAAAGTTTTATTCTATAAATTGTTTTTCACTCATAAGCGCCCATTATAGTGTCATAATCAATATGACATCTGATTGTCATACTTGTCTTTAATGGTATAAAAAGTCCGGGTTCTTGCTCTGGAAGGTCAAACAGAGGGCGAGAGTCGGCACATCCGCTTTATTTTTTAAGTAGATGCGTTCCACAAACAGAGATGGAGAATTCACTGTGATCAAGAACACGACATCTGTAAGCCGCCGTTCTTTTCTAAAGAGCACGGCAGCTCTCGGCCTCGGTGCAGTTGCTGCACCTGCGCTGGTTTCCCGCTCCGCACTCGCCTCTTCAGGCGAGCTCAACTATATGGGCTGGGCCGGTTACGACTTCAAAGACGCCTTTGCTTCGTTCACGAAAGCAACTGGCATCAAGATGAACTTCACAGAACAGCCTGATAACGACACAATCTTTGCTCAGGCAAAACTCGCCATCCAGACGGGTGCGATCGACGTTGTAGAACCTACGGTTGACCGTGTGCAGTCGTACAACGAAAACGGCCTCGTTCAAGCATGGGATATGAGCAAGATTAAGCTTGATCAGTGGGAAGCTGGTCTTGTATCCGGCCTCGCCGGCGACATGGCTACGATCGACGGCAAGCGCCTGTTCCTCCCAGGTGTTTGGGGTACGGAAGCTCTGACCTTCAATACGAAGGAAGCACCAATGGAATACGGCAAGGCTAGCCTTGCAGACCTTTGGGATGCCAAGTTCGAAGGCAAAGTTTGCGTCCGCGCTCACTCGGCACTCGCAGCTCTCGGCCGCGTGATGGATGCACAGGGCAAGCTGCCTCATCCATTCATGGAAGGCTACAAGGACGACGCCAAGATGAAGAAGATCTGGGACGTCATCCTCGCCGAAGCCATCAAGCACAAGAAGAACATCGCACAGTTCTGGAAGGGCGAAAACGAAGCGCAGGCTGGCTTCCGCACCAATGGTTGCGTTATCGGCCTAACGTGGGATTCGACCGGCTTCAACATGGGCAAGGAAGGTCCTTTCTCCTACATCGCTCCTAAGGAAGGCGCGTTTGCTTGGAACCAGGGCAACATGCTCATGAAGAACGCCAAGAACGTTGAACAAGCTCACGCCTTCCAAAACTGGGTATCGTCGGCTGAAGGTTCTGCGCTTTGGGCAACAGCATTCGCGGCCAACCCAGTTGGTAAGGGCGCAGGTGCTAAGCTCGATCCTGCCGTTTCGAAGTTCTACACGAACTCGTTCCCAGGCGACGCTCTGTCGAAGCTCTGGTGGTGGCCAGTTCAGACCAGCTCCTTCTTGAAGCTGCGCGCTGAATATGCCGACAAGTTCATCGCGGCATAATTAATAAAGATCCAAACGGCGGGTTTTCGGACCCGCCGTTTTTTTGCATAAACTTAGCGCGGCATCAGAAAGAATTCGGTCTTAAAATGAGTGAAGACGTTCATTTATCTCAAATTTGCATGGATTTCGGCAGTTTTCGCGCTGTAAATAATGTTGAAGTAACGATCAAACCAGGTGAGTTTTTCTCATTCTTAGGCCCATCTGGCTGCGGCAAGACGACGATCCTCCGTTTGATTTCCGGCTTCATGGAGCCAACTCAAGGTGCGGTCAAAATTGGCGGCAAGGACATGAAGGGCATTCGTCCCAATGCACGCCCCACCGCGCTTATCTTCCAAAATTTGGCGCTGTTCCCTCTGATGCCAGTTTGGGAAAATATTACATTCGGCCTCGAGGTTCGCGGCGTATCAAAGGAAATCCGCCGCGCGAAAGCGGAAGAATTGCTTCAGCTCGTTGATTTGCATGATTCAGCTGACAAGCGGATCAGCCAGCTTTCGGGCGGCCAAAAGCAACGCGTGGCGATTGCCCGCGCATTGGCCGTCGAACCAAAGGTGATGTTGCTCGATGAGCCGCTTTCGGCGCTTGATTTGAAACTCCGCCAACATATGCGCGCCGAATTGCGTGCTATTCAGAAGCGGACCGGCGTTACCTTCATTTATATTACCCACGATCAGGGCGAAGCACTCGCAATGTCCGACCGCGTTGGCGTTATGTCACAAGGGGTCTTGCAGCAGGTAGCGACGCCTCAGGAGATTTACAACAATCCAGTCAACGGTTTTGTTGCCTCGTTCGTTGGTGAAAACAATGTAATTGCTGGCAAGGTAACATCTGTCAGCGGTGGAATGGCCCAATTTGAGACGGCTAAAGGTTCGTTCCAAGCCAAACTTGGTGCCTCCGTTGCAACGGGTGATTCAGCTAAACTTTTTGTCCGGCCAGAATTTTGCTCGCTCCGCTCGGCAAATGAAGCGAAAGTAAACTCGATTCCGGTGGAAGTGACGGAAATTGCTTTTGAAGGGAATTTCGTAAACGTGTTTGTTCGCGATCAAGCGGGCGATACGCATATGGTTCAGGTTCAGAATGATCCTTCGGCTCCTCCACCAGCGCCGCATACGACCTGTCAGATGGTTTTCAACCCTGAAAGCTGCATGATCTTATCCGAAGCAGCCACCTCCCGGCACGGACACTGAGAGGTAGCGGGCGATGCAGGAACTCATACGGCGATACGGGATTAGTTTATCGGTGATCATGGCCGCGATGACAGCATTTTGGCTGCTCGCGCTTGTCGTTATTCCAAATCTTGTGCTCTTTAAGTTCTCGTTTCGGCTCTATCTTCCCGTCGACCAATTGGGCGGGCCGAATGATGTCTATACGCTAAAAAACTACGTTACTTTCTTCAACAGCCCTATTCACATCAACGTCTTTTTCTTGACGATTTTGTACAGCAGCATGGTGACGATCATTTGTTTGATCATTACCTATCCACTCGCCTATATTTTAGCGAAAGTT
This sequence comes from Beijerinckiaceae bacterium, assembly GCA_036758905.1. Classification (GTDB taxonomy): domain Bacteria; phylum Pseudomonadota; class Alphaproteobacteria; order Rhizobiales; family Beijerinckiaceae; genus CAIUPE01. Next base: position 22,884 of record DAIOVR010000012.1, read on the forward strand.
TTAAAGCCGACGGATACAGCGACGTTTTTTTTGGTCCTGCTTATTCCATTGTGGGTCAGCGAAATTTTACGGTCTTTTGCTTGGTTTATTATCTTATCGATGCAAGGTCCTTTAAACGCCATTCTCACGGGCATTGGCTTAATCGATAAACCGATCCGCTGGATATCAGGTTTCCAATCCGTCGTGATCGGCTTGGTATATGCCTATATTCTTTTCATGTTATTCCCGATCTACAACGCGATCCAAGCCCTCGATACAAACCAAATCGAAGCATCACAGGATCTCGGTGCATCAACATGGCGTACGCATTGGCGCGTTGTCATACCGCATGCGAAGCCGGGCATCGCATCGGGTTGTGTTATGGTATTCATGCTCTGCGCTGGCTCTGTAGTTGTACCAACAACACTCGCGTCGACTAATTCGCGTTGGTTTACTGAAATTATTCAGCAATGGATGTTTGAAGGCCTCGATTGGAATGTTGGCTCGGCCTATGCGTTCCTGTTGCTAGCTCTGTGCATTCTGTTTGTTAGCCTTGTCATGCGCGTTCTGAACGTACGCCTCGTCGATATAGCAAAGTAAGGGGCCGATGATGAATTCCCAAACCTTCGCTAAAATCACCATGCGGGTCTATCTCGCTTTATTCCTCGCCTATATGTTGCTTCCCTTGGCGATTATGGGTGGCGCAGGCCTTAACAATACGCGGTTTCCATCCGTTTATCCGTGGGTTGGCATAACCGACCGTTGGTTCATCGATTTGTGGAATGATCAGCGTATGTGGGGCTCCGTTCGGAACACGACGTGGGTTGCCTTGGCAGTAGTATTTATCTCTGTTCCTATTGGAACAGCAGCAGCTATTTTATTGAATAGCGTCAAACCAAAAGTGCGCTCTTTTCTCTATGGCTTCATGGTTGCGCCTATTTTAACGCCGGGTGCTGTTATCGGCATTTCAACTTTGCTGTTCTGGAATAGTTTTGGCGTATCGGCGGGCCTTTATCTTTCGGTATTGGGGCAGGTTTCTTTCGTCGCTGCTTATGTGATGTTGCTGGTACTTGCGCGCTTACAAAGTTTTGATCCCGGCCTCGAAGAAGCGGCCCTTGATCTTGGTGCAAGCCATGGGCAGGTTATTCGTCGCATTCTCGTGCCGCATCTTTATCCAGCCATCGGGGCCGGGGCGATCATTGCGTTTTTCCAGTCAGTCGAAAACTTCAACGTGACTTTATTTACGCGTGGAAATTCCGATACGCTGACGGTCTATGTTGGCTCGAAAATTCGCTCCGGAATTACGCCTACAATCAATGCATTGGCATTGTTGTTAATCGTCGTGACCATCATTTGCGCTTTCACGTATGAAGTGTTGCGACGTCGAGCTGAAAAACGTGCCGCGGCTTTAGTTGCTGCAGAAGACTAATATAAAAACGGCGCTTTCAAAGAGAAGTTTGAAAGCGCCGTTTAAATCATTTAATCTATTTTGATGAAATTGCCTCTATGGGCATGGATTGCAATAGGTATGGTGGATGGCATTGATCTTTGCCTCCAACTCAGATGTCATTTCGATATTGACCGATGCAATAGCAATTTTAAGCTGCTCCATTGACGTGGCTCCGATGATATTGGCACCCAAAAATGGCCGCGAATTAACGAAGGCTTGTGCCAAATCTTCCGGCCTCATTCCCGCTTCCTTTGCCAACGCCACATAGGCTTTAATCGCGGGCTCAGCATTTGGTGTCTGGTACCGTTGACCACGATTGAAAAGCGTTGTGCGCGCTCCTGCTGGTCTTGCACCATCGAGATATTTTCCTGTGAGATAACCTTGAGCGAGCGGCGAAAACGCCAAGAGGCCGATATCCTCCCGCATAGAGACCTCACCCAATGCCGTCTCATAGGTGCGGTTCAACAGATTATAGGCATTTTGAATGCTCGCCATCCGCGGCAAGCCATGTTTCTCGGAAAGCGCGAGATAGGTCATCGTGCCCCAAGCGCTTTCGTTTGATAACCCAACATGACGGACTTTGCCTTCTTTGACGAAAGTACCGAGCGTTTCAAGAATCTCGAGCATCGAATTTTCTTGGCCTTGATACGTCTCAAGCTTGAAGGCAGTTGGATTAGAGCCCCACGGCATTGGACGATCCGGCCAATGCAATTGATAGAGATCGATATAATCGGTTTGTAGACGGCGAAGACTGTTCTCAATCGCTTCGCGCATTTGAGCAGGCGTCTGCTCGACGTTGGAGCCATCCTTGCGAAGCCAATTCATGGCACCCCGTCCCGCCACCTTGGAAGCGAGAATGACTTTATCGCGATTGCCGCGTGCCTTGAACCAATGACCGATCATGGTCTCGGTCCGGCCTTGCGTCTCAGCCTTAGGCGGGATGGCATACATCTCGGCAGTGTCAAAAAAATTCACGCCTTGGGTAAGCGCATAATCCATCTGCTCAAAGGCCTCAGCCTCGGTGTTCTGTTCACCCCACGTCATTGTACCAAGGCAGATTAAAGATACATCGAGGCCCGTACGGCCTAGTTTGCGATAAAGCATAAACTTATTTCCTCACAGACTATGGAACTGGATGGATGCGCGCTTGCTATCGACGCAGCGTGACATTGGCATGTCAGAGATTATGGAAGCTTGGCAAGGAAATCTTCAATCAATGGAGCAGTCAGGCTGACTATTTTTTGAACGCCTGCTGCATTCGGATGCAATCCGTCCTGAAGGGAAAGGCTGGGATTGCCGGCGACACCATTTAAAAAGAATTCGTATAACGGCAGACTAAATTCATGTGCTAAATCCGGGTAGATTGAATCAAATGCTCCCACATAGTCCGGCCCAAAATTGCGCTGCGCCTTCATTCCCATCAATAGAACAGGGATTTTACGGGCTTGAAGGCGGACTAAAATCTCATGCAAATTGCTACGTGGGATTACCGGATCAAGGCCGCGCAACATGTCATTGGCGCCAAGTTCTAAAATAACGCCAGACACCCCATCGGGAATCGTCCAATCCAATCGGGCCAATCCGTCGGCAGTCGTATCGCCGGATACGCCGCCATTGATCACCACAACGTCATGACCTCGCGCCTTCAGTTCACGTTCCAAAACGGCAGGAAAACCCTGATCTTGCGGCAAGAGATAGCCAGCGGTGAGGCTATCACCAAAGGCTACGAGCGTTAAAGGTTTGGCATAGGCAGCCATCTGATGTCCGAAAATGAGGACGATAAGAGCGCCCAACGCGACACTTCGTCTAGCCTGTCGCAATAGAGGAATAATAGCCAAAGCGGCTCGGGATACATATGTAAGCTTCATCACAGCAAGATCGGGATTTTCAACGGAATGGTCAAGGCAATCGAAATCATAGATTTACACGTGACGCTTGGCCGCGAGGCTTCTCGAGTACATGTGCTGAACGGAATAAATCTGACGATCAATGCGGGTGAAGCCGTTGGACTGGTTGGCGCTTCGGGTTCAGGTAAATCGACTTTGTTAATGGTCATGGCTGGCTTGGAGCAGGCCGAAAAGGGTCAAGTTCTTGTGGCAGGGGAAGATTTCACGGCCATGAATGAGGATTCGCTCGCCCGCTTTCGTGGCAAACATATCGGGATTGTTTTTCAGTCCTTCCACCTTATTCCAACCATGACAGCCTTAGAAAATGTCGCAGTCCCGCTGGAGCTTGCCCATCATCCCGATCCGTTTGGC
>DAIOVR010000012.1:26670-28319 GCA_036758905.1 Beijerinckiaceae bacterium
CTCTCGCGTTCATTAGCGGATGGACTTGCTGCCGAAGGACGAACCATCCTTGGTGCCGACATTTCATTATCGCGGATGCATCGCCCCGCGACAGATATAGAAAAAGCTATCTTTTCCAACATTGGTAAAGTGAGCGAAATCGCTAGCCTTCGCGGCATGGCGGTTTCCGATCAAGCAGCAGCGCTTGTTGACATTAAAGCAGTCGATGAAACCTATCCTGCCATTGGCGCGATCGAACTCGATCCTCGACAGGGCATAAACGCTGCACTTTCATTGCAGGATAACGCCTTTGGTGCGGTTGCCGATCTCGCCCTTTTTTCTCGCCTAGATTTAAAACCCGGAAGCATCATTAAGCTTGGTGATGCCAGAATTCGTCTTTCGGCTATTCTTGTTTCAGAGCCCGATCGCATTGGAAGCGGCTTAACCTTCGGGCCGCGTTTGGTCTTGTCACCCGCGGCATTGGCTGCATCGCGACTTGTGCAGCCAGGAAGTCTTGTTCGCTACACCTACCGCCTTATGATCCCTGACGGGCAGAATGACGATATAGCCGTCCGCGATAGGGTTGCGCTGCTCACGAATAGGCTTTCAGATAGTGGTTTTGAAATTAGAAACCGTTTGAATGCCTCACCGCAATTGAGCAAGAACATTGAACGCTTCACACAGTTTCTAACCTTTGTTGGACTTACAGCACTGATCGTTGGCGGAACGGGCGTGGCGAATGCCGTTAGCGCTTATTTGGATAGGCGTCGTTCCAGTATGGCAATATTGAAAGCGCTCGGTGCCAGCGGAACTACGGTGTTTACGATCGCTTTCATAGAGATCATCGGACTAGCCATCTTAGGTATCGTCATCGGCCTTATCATTGGCGCTGCATTGCCCTTTATTGTCACCTATTTGGCCGCTCCACTCTTGCCCTTTCCGCTTGAACCTAAAGTCTATGGTACCAGGCTCTTTATCGGCGCGCTTTATGGAATTCTAACGGCAATCACATTTTCATTAGGCCCGCTTGGACGCGTCCATGATATCCCGGTGGCTGCACTTTTTCGGGACTTGATCGCAGAAGATAAATCTTGGCCAAGATTACGATATGTACTTGGGGCTATCGTCGCAGCAATGGCACTTTCTGGTGCCGTGATCTTTTTCTCATTTGATCATTTTCTTGCATCAATGGGCGTGGCCGGAACCCTCATTGCCTTTATCATTTTGCGGCTTGTAGCTTCTCTTATTATGGCGATAGCCAAGCGACTGCCCCGTCCTAAAAAGACAGAATTTAGATTGGCCCTAAGCAATATTTACAGACCTGGTGCGCTAACACCATCGCTTGTTTTATCATTGGGGCTCGGCGTAACGCTGCTGGTAGCGATCAGTTTAATCGACGCCAATATCAGCCGGCAACTCACCAAAAGCCTACCCGAGCGTGCACCGAGTTTTTTCTTCGTCGATATTCCCGGGCGAGATCTCGAACGGTTTGATCAATTCCTTCAAGGTGCTGCAGGCGATGCAACCATTGTGCATGTTCCTATGCTTCGTGGCCGGATAACCGAACTTAAAGGCATCAAAGCTGAAAATGCTAAATCGTCAGAGGATGCCAGCTGGGTCTTGGAAGGAGACCGCGGCATTACGTTTTCTGACCATGTGCCAGATGGCTC
>DAIOVR010000013.1:0-1516 GCA_036758905.1 Beijerinckiaceae bacterium
GAATTACTCGATAGTGAAACCGTAATGCCTGAGCACGCCGATGTGGCTAATGCCCTAGGCGCAGTGGTAGGGCATGTTAAAATTACAGGCGAAACGGTTATCTTGTCGCCAGGGTCCGGCCGTTTCCGAATTCATGGTCCAGCGTCAAGCCACGATTTTCATGATCTTGAATCGGCTGCCCGAGCGGCCATTGATGGATTAACCAAAGATATTGCTCTTCGGGCGGAAGCTGCGGGTGCCGATAACGCCGAGATTAGTATTGATCGGAAAGACGTGTCAGCCTTTGCCGATGGCCAAGACATCTTTGTAGAAAGCCGTATTACTGCGGTGGCGACCGGTAGACCTAGATTGGTTAAAGCCTGATCGTATCCCCCGAAAGGCGAGGTGGAATAGATCACCTGTTTTGTGCCATTCTTCGCTTAATATGAGGGATATGAGCAATGACACTTGAGTTCAATGATCCGGTTATAACTGACGCATCCGTATGGAGGACGCGTGCGGAAGCGGTGTTAAAAGGCGCCGATTTTGATACGGTTTTAACGTCAACTACTGCAGATGGTCTTCGAATTCAGCCATTATATGGTAAGGCAAAAAGTAATCGCCCTCTTATTGGACGTCTGGCGGGCTCGCCCTGGGCAATCATGGGCCGCATGGATGACCCAGACTCAATCCGCGCCAATACACAGGCTCTAATAGATTTAGAAAATGGCGCAACGGGCCTTGTCTTGGTATTCGAAAATGCGGTTGGATCCTATGGCTTTGGGTTACCAGCAAATGCTAATGCTGTGGCAGAAGCATTAAAGGGCATATATCTAGATGCGGGCATCGACTTATCTCTGGATTGCGGGCCACGTGGGCGTGATGCAGCACACGCATTTGCTGATGCGAGCAAGATGCTGGGATTTCCAACCAACGCCATTAGGGTCAGATTTGGTTTGAACCCAATTGGCCTCGGTGCCCGTGATGGCGAATTTCCGGCGGACAGCCACAAAATGGGAATTAATATTGGAGCCAGCGTAAATGACTTAATTGCCCAAGGTTTTAGTGGGCCATTTGTTGTAGCCGATGGACGAATTATTCATAATTCCGGTGGATCAGAAGCTCAAGAACTTGGCTTTGTTCTAGCAAGTGCTGTTTTTTATTTTCGTGCGTTGGAAGCCGCAGGAATATCACTTCAAGATGCGCAAAGCATGATTGAGTTTCGACTATCTTCTGATACCGACCAATTTTTATCGATTGCCAAGCATCGCGCCTTACGCCGTCTTTGGGCGAGTATAGAGTCACAGTGCGGGCTTCAAACGAAGCCAATATTGCTAACATCGGAGACGGCGTATCGAATGATGGCACGACGCGATCCCCATGTGAACCTATTGCGGGCTGGGATGGGATGTTTTGCCGCTGCCATTGGCGGAGCAGATGCTATAACAGTTCTACCGTTTACAACAGCATTGGGCCTTCCTGACCCATTCGCGCGCAGATTGGCCCGAAATACTCAGCTCGTTTTACTCGAAGAAGC
>DAIOVR010000013.1:1616-19597 GCA_036758905.1 Beijerinckiaceae bacterium
TATAGAATTTCAGAGACTTTTGATCGCGCCCAAGATCAAGAAGGACCGGTACAATGAGCCGTATCCCAAATTTTGAAAAGGCGAATTTTGTCGAAGGGATGAGGCTGCAATTAGACCAACCAAACTCGTCTTGGGTGACGCCAGAAGGCATTATAGTAAGGGGCAATTATAATGAAACGGATCGCGATAATTTGAACTTTGTCGATTCGCTTCCAGGCGTTGCACCTTTTGTCCGCGGGCCTTATCCGACAATGTATGTCAATCAGCCTTGGACGATCCGCCAATATGCAGGATTTTCGACAGCAGAAGACTCAAACGCTTTTTATCGCCGTAATCTTGCTGCGGGACAAAAGGGCCTATCTGTAGCTTTCGATCTAGCAACTCATCGTGGTTATGATTCCGATCACCCTCGCGTTGCAGGCGACGTTGGGATGGCTGGTGTTGCTATTGATTCCATTTACGACATGAGAACTCTCTTTTCAGGCATCCCACTTGATGAAATGAGTGTCTCTATGACGATGAATGGTGCGGTATTACCAATTCTAGCGCTCTATATCGTCGCGGCAGAAGAGCAAGGGGTTAGTGCTGAAAAATTATCTGGCACGATCCAGAATGATATTCTTAAAGAATTTATGGTCCGTAATACCTATATCTATCCTCCAGATGCTTCGATGCGCATAATTTCGGATATTTTTGCATTTACATCGAAGCATATGCCAAAATTTAATTCTATTTCTATTTCCGGTTATCACATGCAAGAAGCCGGAGCGACGCAGGATTTGGAGCTTGCCTATACAATTGCTGACGGGGTTGAATATCTTCGTGCAGGAGTTGCGGCTGGGATTGATATTGATGCATTTGCGCCTCGTCTATCATTCTTCTGGGCCATTGGGATGAATTTTTTTATGGAGATCGCAAAGCTCCGTGCTGCCCGATTGATTTGGACAAAGCTTGTCCGCCAATTCAATCCAAAGTCAGAAAAGTCATTACCTTTGCGTACCCATTCACAAACGTCTGGTTGGTCGTTAACCGCTCAAGATGTTTTCAATAATGTGATCCGTACAGAGATCGAAGCGATGGCCGCCACACAAGGGCATACGCAATCTTTGCATACAAATTCTCTCGATGAAGCACTTGCTTTACCGACTGATTTCTCCGCCCGTATTGCACGTAATACGCAACTGTTTTTGCAAGCAGAAAGTGGCACCACAAGAGTTATTGATTCTTGGGGCGGCTCATACTATGTGGAGCGCTTGACAGCCGATCTTGCTGAGAAGGCCTGGGCCCACATTGAAGAGATTGAGGCTCTAGGTGGTATGGCGAAAGCCATTGAGGCAGGAATTCCGAAACGCCGTATAGAAGAGGCTGCAGCCCGGGCTCAGGCTAGGATTGATAGTGGCCAGCAGGCCGTTATCGGGGTTAATCGTTATAGACCACAAAGTGAGCAGCAGATTGATGTTCTGAAGGTTGATAATTCGGCCGTACTCTCACAGCAGCTTGATAAATTAAAACGCCTGCGTTTGGGGCGTAATCCTGAGGCGGTACGCGCTGCCCTTGAAGCCCTGGAAGTTGGAGCGCGAGGCTCCGGAAATCTTTTGGCCCTTGCCGTGGACGCAGCGCGTGTCAAAGCGACGGTGGGTGAAATTTCTCTTGCCCTTGAAAATGCATTCGGTCGCCATAAAGCAACAGCCGAAATTATTTCAGGTGTTTATCGCAAAGAGATCGGCGCGCTGGATGAAACTTTCGGCAGAGCCCGTGATATGGTTGCCTCGTTCAAAGAAAATGATGGGCGTTTGCCAAAAATTCTTGTGGCGAAAATGGGCCAAGATGGCCATGATCGCGGACAAAAAGTTATAGCGTCCGCCTTCTCTGATTTAGGGTTTGACGTTGAAATAGGCGATCTATTTGCAACGCCTGAGGAGGCCGCCCAAGAGGCAATTGCAACAAATGTTCATGTCGTCGGGGTTTCGACGCTTGCCGCCGGGCATTTGACACTAGTGCCAGCGTTAAAGGCCGCTTTAGACAAAGCTGGCCGTGGCGACATCATGATTGTTGTTGGCGGTGTTATTCCGGAGCAGGATTTTGCAGCACTCCAAGACGCCGGTGCAGATGCAATTTTCCCGCCTGGTACGGTCGTTTCAGAAGCTGCGATGAAGGTTATCGATCGATTGAACGAGCGACACGGTTATCTTCAACCAAAGCCATATTAGATAAATTTATTGTTGCCCTTCAAAAGCTTGCGACTGACGCGCATCATCCGGTGTAGCAGAGAGTTGGGCCCCAATTGCGCGAACAGCAACTGGCGCTTCAGCAAATGTACCGTGTTTAAAAAAATCACCTGTATCAGAGTTGGTTAGATCGTACACTCTCACGCCAAGTTTAGTAATTTCAGCACGTTGATCTTTATTTGAAACGTCAAGCGCACCTACACGTTGGCGGTCGCCGGCTAATGAGCTGGAGATAGATAATGCTTTATCGTCAGAGGCAGCAAAGATAGAGACGCGTGTATAAGAACCGACACGTGCCATTTGTTGTTTAAAGACATCCAAATCAATATCCGGTGCAGCCAACATGACTTCGCCAAGATGACCGCCAAGATCGCCTTGTCCAGCAATAGCCGCCTCTCGTAGCGCCTCCATGGTGAGCCATGTTCCCATCGAATGGGCTAAAACGTGGATCCGACCTACCCCCGGTAGAGTACCGAGATCCGACAAAACCTGATGTAAATCGTCACGGGACGCCATTGCGTTATCTTTGTCAGCACCATAGGCAAACATCTTGTTTTGGGATGGCCAAGTGAAAAGAACCGGAACACCCGTAAAGCCCGAATCTGTTGCAATTTGGGCTAACCGAAAACGGGCCTCATCATACCCCGTGTTAAAGCCATGAACATATATGAGAATATCTTTGCTCGCACCAATCCGACCTGAAAGCTGCGTCGCTATTTCGTTTCGGAAAGTTTCACGCTCAAGGATATGTTGGCCAATAAACGTAAAGTGTGATTTGCGGCTCTCGCTTCCCCAACTAGGGCGCTCTATTACGCCCGTTTGATGATCTTTAGGAATGCTTATTAGGGTCATCAGATAGTTTGTTGTAGATGATAATTCTGCCGTCACACCGCCATCCGTTTTCATTTTACGGCTTGTGGCAACAAAGATTGGGATGACTTCGCCGGTCGTTTGAATCGAAGATGCTGCTGGTAAGGCAGTCATCGTTCCAGATGAGCTTGAACAGGCATTCAAAACTAAGACGCTAAGGCCAATCCAAGCCCATTGAATTATCCTTGAGGAGTGGCGGGCGTCAGAAAATCGGTTCATTTTTAACCTATGCGCTCAAGAGTGGAATACTCTTTTAGAGACTAATCATGACCAGAATTGGACGGCGATTTTATTTCCCTAATAGCCATTCTGAGGCGCGGACAGCGCCTACCGCGATTCCATTCCAGTTTTTGAGGGTAGGCCACGCTTTTCCGTCAAATGCAGTGCGGGTCGCATCGTCCATCGGGAGGAAGCGGTGAAGAATTCCGGCGAGCATTGCCTGAGCTGCACGACCCTCACCATCGTCTGCCTTTAGCGCGACGCCGAAGCCAATCTCAGGAATCGCCGCGCAATAAACACCTTCTGCGCCAGTTTTCATGAAAACGCGCTCACGAAATAGTTCCATTGCAAACGTATCAAGACGACCGGTTCCAGCGACCATAAATGGGTTGGCAGCTGCAGCTTCGCGAATACGTTTGGCTGCCTTGGCCCGCTCTGGTGCCAGGCCATGTCCCGTTGCTAAACGGGCGAAACCAAGCGCAATGGATTTTAATGGAACGGCATAGGTAGGAATTGAACAGCCGTCGGTGCCCGTATATTCATCCAAAAACCTGAAACCCATGATTTCTTCACCCGCAGCACGAATTTCACGCTGCACGCGATGGTTTGGGCTAATATAGCCTTTCGGATCTTCGTCTAATCCACACGCCAAGCATACAAAGCCGGAATGTTTCCCTGAGCAATTATTATGGAGGGGTGATGGCTTTCGACCTAAAGCGGCTAACGCGCGTTCCGCCTCGCCCGAACTTGGCCAGTGGGAGCCACATTCAAGACACGATTCATCTTGTCCCGCCTTTTTAAGAATTCCTAAAGCCGTTTCGACATGTTCTGGTTCGCCGGAATGGGAAGATACTGCCAGTGCAATTTCTTTAGGGGTTAATCCAAATCGATCCGCCGCGCCGCTTTCGAGAAGTGGTAACGCCTGAAAGGCTTTGACGGCGGACCTCGGAAAGACCGGTGTATCAATGTCACCTAGGGCTAGCGCGATCCCCCCATCGGCGTCCACCACGGCTACGGAACCTCGATGGCGTGACTCAATAGCTTTTCCGCGAAGTACTTCAACGAGAACTGGATTTTCCATAATGAAGGTCTTCCTTGAATAATGGTAAGATAATTATACAGTTTTCATCACTTGCCTGTAGGACAAGATGCGTGTGAAGGAAAGCTGTCACGTTTAGCTGGCACATGAATGAGATTGGGTGGCAAGGGTAAGCCTTTTGGGTTGGAGAAGAGTTTATGCGGATAACAATGATCGGGTCGGGCTATGTAGGTTTGGTATCAGGGGCCTGTTTTGCTGATTTTGGACATTCTGTAACCTGCATGGACCTCAACATAGATAAAATCGATGCCTTAAATCAGGGCCAATTGCCGATCTATGAACCAGGCCTAGACGATCTTGTGGCAAAAAATGTCAAAGCAGGCCGATTAGTCTTCACTTCAGATATGGAACTGGCCATTAAAGGTGCGGACGCTATCTTTATTGCGGTCGGCACGCCCTCTCGGCGTGGGGACGGCCACGCCGATCTTTCGTTTGTTTATGCTGCGGCCCGCGACATTGCCCATCGGACGGACGGAAAAGCGATCATTGTTACGAAGTCGACGGTTCCCGTTGGAACGGGTGATGAAGTTGAACGTATTATGCGCGAAATTCGGCCAGAACTTCAGATTTCTGTTGTGTCTAATCCGGAATTCCTACGCGAAGGTGCTGCTATCGGTGATTTTAAAAGGCCAGATCGGATTGTGATTGGCACAACCGATGAAAGCGCACGTCGTATAATGACAGAGATTTACCGCCCGCTTTATCTTAACGAGCCACCACTATTATTTACGGATCGTCGGACATCCGAATTGATCAAATATGCCGCTAACGCATTTCTGGCCGTTAAGATTACCTATATCAATGAGATTGCCGATTTATGTGAACAGGTCGGCGCTAATGTTCAGGAGGTCGCGCGAGGAATAGGCCTTGATAATCGTATAGGAGCAAAATTTTTACATCCTGGTCCCGGTTATGGCGGCTCGTGTTTCCCGAAGGATACCCAAGCTCTTGTTAAAACGGCGCAAGATTCGGGTGTGCCACTCCGAATAGTTGAGACTGTAGTATCGGTAAACGATCAGCGTAAGCGCGGCATGTCGCGTCGGATCGTTCAGGCCTGTGGTGGCGATGTACGTGGCAAGCGCATCGCAATTTTAGGATTAACGTTCAAACCTAATACGGACGATATGCGCGACGCCCCGTCGATTGCATTGATTACTGCTTTACAGGATTTGGGTGCCAAAATAATCGCATATGATCCGATAGGTATGGATCAAGCTCAAATATACATGACGGGAGTTGACTTTGCATCCGACGCTTATGCTTGCGCAATGGATGCGGATGTTCTTGTCATTGTTACGGAATGGGATGCTTTCCGAGCACTCGATCTTGATCGCATCAAATCGGCTCTAAAAGAACCAGTTATTGTTGATCTAAGGAATATTTATAGACCCGCTGACATCAGAGCTAAAGGTTTTCGATACATCAGCGTGGGGCGTCCCTAAATTGCCGGGTAAGGCAAAATTTGCCAAAGCAATCACATTCTTGCATCACGCTTTAGGGCGAAATGCCGTACAGAAAGCTGGGTTTGTCTCAAGCCTGTATCCGCCAATCAGGTCGATACAGTAAGGCACGGCAGCAAAAACGGCATCAAGGCAAGTTCGAATTGCGGATGGTTTGCCTGGCAGATTGATGATTAGACTTTTTCCGCGAATACCGGCTATCTGGCGCGAAAGGATGGCCGTTGGCACCTCCTGCAAACTGGCTGTACGCATGAGTTCTCCAAATCCAGGTAATATTTTATGACATACAGCCTCAGTAGCTTCAGGTGTGATGTCGCGTAGCGCAGGGCCCGTTCCACCCGTAGTAAGAATGAGCGAGCAACCTTTATGATCAGCCAAATCAGCCAAGGTATTTTCGATCAAAATTTGTTCATCGGGGATAACAATGGTCAGCGGCTGCCATGGCGTTTCTAACAGATCACTTAAGGCTGTGATAATACCCGGACCACCTTTATCTTCATATTCACCACGGTAAGCGCGATCGGATACTGTTACGATTCCGATTGGAAATGGAAATGTCGCTTCGGGTGTTGTCATTGCACCTATCCTTGGACTATCGAGCATAATATGGCGTAGCGCGAACCGGCACTTTCGTGCAACCGTGGGATAGGGACCATGATAACGGATCTAGACGAAATTGCCCGCATATTCGGCCAAATAGCGGTGAAGGCGGCCGTTCCCATTATGGACTTTTTTAATTCGGACGGCGAAGCGCGGCGTAAATCCGATGGCAGTCCTGTAACGGATGCGGATCTTGCGTCCGAACGCTCGATTCTTTTAGACCTTGCTTTTGAGCTTCCCAATATTCCGGTTGTATCAGAGGAGGCCGCGTCTCAGGGCTTTCTTCCAGAGGTAGGCGAGCGCTTTATCTTGGTTGATCCCCTGGACGGCACACGTGAATTCGCTAAACGCCGGAAAGAATTTGCCATTAATATTGGACTTATAGACAAAGGAATCGCCGTTGCTGGCGCTATTTACGCGCCAGCACTTGGGCAGCTTTGGATTGGCGGCAGCTGCGCTCTCGCCATGAATCTTGAGCCTGGAGCCTCGCTTGAAGACGCGCGGCAAATAAGACATATCGCTACCAGAACCCCCTTTCTTGGTCGTCTTAAAGCTGTTGCTAGTCGTTCACACCCAGATCGACTGACCGGGGAATTTATCGATCGCCTTGGCGTCGATGAAAGGATTTCTGCCGGCTCCTCCTTGAAATTTTGTTTGGTTGCGGAAGGGCAGGCCGATATTTATCCCCGCTTTGGGCCAACGATGGAGTGGGATGTTGCCGCAGGCGATGCTATTTTGCGGGCGGCCGGCGGCGTTATGGTTGCTGGTGACGGTAGTTCATTTGAATATGGAAAACCCGGATATCACACAGGACATTTTATTGCCTTGGGAAATCCCAGCCTCGTCACGAGCTTATTCTAATTGATCAAATTAGGCACGCCGAATATGTCTAAATTGCTGAACTAACGTAGCTTTTAGTCCTTTAGGGCCATGGCGATCGAAGGCCGTCTGCCATTCTGTAAGCTCATCGAGCGTTAGGCGATACCGGCGTGAGGCCTCTTCAATGGTTAAAAGCCCTCCGTTAATGGCGGCAATTAACTGAGATTTGCGGCTTGTTACCCATCGTGTTGTGTTTGACCCTGGCAGGCTATCAAGCGTGATAGCGACGCCATTAGATTCGGTGATCCTAGCACCATCGGCATAGTACACTTCAGACATTGGAGATTACTCAACGCAATACTAAACTCAACACACGAGAATATTAAGAACAAAACACCTATTAATAAGTTCTTAACATTCGAATCGAATGTAACACTTAAAGATTATTCGATTTTATCGACCGTTCGTCAATATTCCGGCTACATGGTAAATTCTGTTCTATCCATGATACTTACGGTTACAGTTTATGGGGTATACCATTTTTGAAGATCGACGGATTCTAGCGATAAACATCATATTTGATCCCGATCCTGGCTTGCTCGAATGGCCCGAATTTTTGTCGATCCGTACAATGGCGTTAAATTTGTATTTTTGGGCTACAGCATCCAAACTATTCGGTGATGATGACAATGATTAGTGATGATTTTACGTAAGTGAATCAGAAATAGTTGCCGCAAAAGACGGTATTGGTGAAAAATAATACACTTCCTGCTTGCAAGAAGCCGTGGCCGCCGCTTTTATAGTCGCCAACCATCCTGCGTTTGAATAGTGTTGAAATTTCCCATGAACCTACCAATAAAAATCAATTCAGCCCAAGAAGCACTCGAATTCATTCGCGAGCGTGATTTACCTTATGTTCGGGTCGGTCTTTTTGACATCGATGGGGTTTTTCGAGGTAAATATATTAATCGCGATAAATTCGAAAGCTCGTTGGAAAAAGGGCTTGGCTTTTGTGACGTGGTTGTAGGGTGGGATTCGAACGACCAGCTCTATGATAATGTAAAGGTGACCGGCTGGCACACAGGATACCCAGATGCCGCCGTTCGGCTTTTACCAAATACGATGCGTTTGATACCCTTCGAAGATGATTTACCCTTATTTTTGTGCGAATTTGCCGAAAAATGGGAAGAAGTTTGCCCTCGCGGCACTCTTCGCAGGGTACTGAAACGCGCTTCTGATATGGGCTTTAATGTAAGCGCAGCAGCCGAATTTGAGTTTTTTCTTTTTGAGGAGACACCGCATTCGGTGCGGGAAAAGAATTATAAAGGCTTGAAAAACATCACTCCGGGCTTTTTTGGATATTCGATGTTGAGAAGTTCGGTTCATGCCGATTTTTACCGTGATCTATTGGATCTTGGCCGAAAAATGAATTTTGAAATCGAAGGCCTACATACCGAAACCGGCCCTGGCGTTCTAGAGGCAGCCATTAAAGTCGGTGATGCACTATCCGCCGCTGACAAAGCAGCCTTGTTCAAGACCTATACAAAGGTGTTGGCACAAAAGCGGGGATGGATGGCATCTTTTATGGCTAAATCTTCGCATGAATGGCCGGGACAATCGGGCCATCTTCATCTTTCCTTACAAGACACTAAAACGGGGAAGGGTCTATTTTTTGATAAGTCCAAGCCACATTCGATGTCAGATACAATGCGTTGGTTTGTTGGCGGCCAGCAAGCTTTGATGCCTGAGCTTCTGGCTATGGTTGCATCGACGGTGAATTCATATTCGCGGCTGATCCCGGGCTTCTGGGCTCCAACCGATTCCGCTTGGGCAGTAGACAATCGCACGACCGCTTTGCGTGTCATCGAAGGTTCTGAGAAGTCTCAACGGGTTGAGTATAGGGTTGCCGCCGCCGATATCAATCCATATTTGGCCCTTTCGGCTGCAATCGGCTCCGGTCTATGGGGCATTGAAAATAAAATAGAACCCGGTGAGCCGCAGACTGGCAATGCCTATGAAGCAAAACTGCCAAAGAATCGCGCTTTGCCACGCACCCTATGGGACGCGGCACAAAAGCTAAAATCTTCAAAAGCGGGTCGTGATTTGTTCGGTGACGCTTTTGTTGACCATTATGCGGCAAGTCGTGAATGGGAAGAGCGTGAATTCCGACGCGCGATTACCGATTGGGAAATGCAGCGTTATTTCGAGATAATTTGATCCTTATAGTGAGAACATGATGACGGATATTGTTTGCACGTCGCCTATCGACGGCAGTGAAGTGGCGCGTCGCTCCTCGGCTTCGCAAGCTACAATTGATGCTACCTTAAGGGATGCTCGTATCGCCCAAAAAATCTGGGCGAAGGTTCCTTTGGCGGAGCGCGCGGTCAAATTGACGGCCTTTGTTGATGCCATGCTTACGATGAACCAAGAGGTAGTACCTGAAATTGCGCAGCAAATGGGTCGACCTGTGAAATGGGGAGGCGAGTTTCGCGGTTTTGAAGAACGTGCGCGCCATATGATCAAGATCGCGCCTGAAGCCCTTGCGCCTATTGTTCCAGAAATTAAGATTGGTTTTAGTCGGTATATTGAAAAGGTACCCGTTGGCGTTGTGCTTGTTGTAGCACCCTGGAACTATCCCTATCTGACTGCGGTAAATTCCGTTGTTCCGGCCTTGATGGCGGGAAATGCTGTTATTCTTAAAGCGGCGGCCCAGACAATTTTAGTTGGCGAGCGCTTTGCCGAAGCCATGTTGGCGGCCGATTTACCTAAAGGTCTCTTTACCAATCTCGTTCTAACGCATGATGATACATCGCGGATTTTATCGACGGGATCGGTTGATCACTGCAACTTTACGGGTTCTGTCGCGGGTGGTCGAGCTATTGAAAAATCAGCTGCCGGAACCTTTACGACCCTTGGTCTTGAATTAGGTGGCAAAGATCCTGCCTATGTTCGGGCCGACGCTCATTTTGATCATGCCGTCGAAAATCTCGTTGATGGTGTGTTCTTTAATTCTGGACAATGCTGCTGTGGTATCGAACGTATCTACGTGCACGAAAGTCTATATGAGCGCTTCGTGGAAGCCTTTGTTGCCCTGACTAAAACCTATAAATTAGGCAACCCTCTTGATGAGACGACAACGCTTGGCCCGATGGCTACAGCTAAGGGCGCTGAAGTCGTGCGTACGCAGATCAAGGAAGCTGTGGCCAAGGGCGCTAAGGCCCATATCGATGCGGATCTTTTCCCTGAAGACAAAGGTACCGGAACCTATTTAATGCCTCAGGTCCTTACAAATGTAGATCACTCGATGAGTGTCATGATGGAAGAGAATTTTGGTCCTGTTGTTGGTATTATGAAGGTCAAGGACGACGCGGAGGCGATCCGCCTAATGAATGATAGTCCATATGGTTTAACGGCAGCAATCTGGACGCAGGATGAGGCTGCAGCAGCTTCTATCGGTCGTGAGATTGAGACGGGTACTGTTTTTATGAACCGGTGTGACTATCTCGATCCAGCTCTGGCTTGGACAGGCGTTAAAGATACCGGCCGTGGCGTTAGTCTTTCCGAAATCGGCTATGACATGTTAACGCGAGCAAAGAGCTATCATCTCCGCACGATTTGAATGGAATAATCAATGACACAATCACCGACTGCCAATTGGAATTATCCGACCGCTATCAAATTTGGAGCGGGACGTATCAGAGAATTGCCGCAGATCTGCATCGATCAAGGATTCAAAAACCCATTGTTGGTAACAGATCCTTTTCTCGCGACACAGAAAATGACATTGGATGTCGTTGCTTCGCTGAGGGCGGCAGGGCTCGGCGTTGCCGTGTTCTCAGACATCAAGCCAAACCCCGTTGATAGCAATATTGAAGCGGGTCTTAAGGTATTAAAAGTAGGCGACCATGACAGTGTAATTGCCTTCGGTGGCGGGTCCGGATTAGATGCCGGAAAGGTTATTGCCTTCATGGCAGGCCAGGTACGGCCCATGTGGGATTTCGAAGATATTGGCGATTGGTGGACCCGCGCAGATCCAAGAGGAATATTCCCCAACATAGCCGTCCCGACGACTGCTGGCACCGGGTCGGAAGTTGGGCGAGCGGGCGTCATCACGCAAGAATCGACTCACACAAAGAAGGTTATCTTCCATCCGTTGATGATGCCGAAGGTAACGATTTGTGATCCTGAACTGACAGTTGGCATGCCATCTAAAATTACGGTTGGTACGGGTATGGATGCGCTGGCTCATTGTCTTGAAGCCTATTGCTCGCCTTTTTATCATCCCATGGGCGAAGGGATTGCGGTTGAAGGAATTCGTCTCGTGAAAGAGAATCTTCCGCGGGTATTTAAAGACGGTAGCGATATCGAAGCTCGCGCGCATATGATGTCGGCAGCGGCGATGGGCGCCACCGCCTTTCAAAAGGGCCTTGGTGCCATCCATGCTCTTTCACATCCTGTTGGTGCCTTGCACGATACCCATCACGGGATGACGAATGCGGTCTTCATGCCTTACGTTCTGGTTTTTAACCGTCCCGCGATTGAAATGAAAATTGTCCGCCTTGCAGCGTTTATTGGACTTGAGCCAAGTTTTGACGCTTTCTTGAATTGGATCCTTGATCTTCGTAAGCAACTAGGCGTTCCGCATACGCTTAAAGATTTTGGTGTTGAATTAACCAATCTTGATGTCATGTCGAAAATGGCGCCCGAAGATCCGACGGCCGGAGGGAATCCTGTACCGCTGACCGAAAGCGCAGCTCGCTCTCTATTTGAGAAGACCTACAATGGTGCACTCTAAGGCTTAAGAATGACAAGCGCTCGGGTCTGCATGTCGATCATAGACCGCAGGCCCGATTTTGACATTCGTCAGGCGATATAAGACAAAACTTTCAATAACCGTATCCCTGAATTTACGTGATACGGTACCCACCTGCTCTGCCGTTCCATAACAATCTTTATGGCTCGCGAGAAAGCCCGCCCCCTCATCCGCCCAGTCGATAAATAGCGCTGGCTTATTTGTTAAGTCGGGATCGGGATTTGGTAAATATCCATACCGAACACGCTCGTTAATCTGAGCTAATTCAGCCTTTCCTCGTAATGCAAAGCTTAATGCGCCCGTGTGCTCGTAATTGCCCGTTGCGATCCAAGCGGTGCCCGTATCTTTCTCTTTTTCTACCAACTCGTCACCTAACTCTACCCATCCTTGCGTCAGCATAGCTGGATTATGGGACGGCTCGATCGGTAAAAAGGGATGTAAAATTTCCACGAAAAGGACCGCTCCTATCCCATATCCTGATGCGATAGCCCATTGATTAAGTCGAGAAGCCTTAATCTGACTAATCGCCCATGCCGCTAAAATGGATAGGGAAGGCATCAGTGGAGCTGGCCAATTTCCGTTAACTCGATCATGCAAAGAATGAAGGATTAAATAAGCCATAAATGGTAATGACAAGGCGATGAGAAATGTCTGACCTGATTCAGTATGGCGCCGCATCGAAATAATGCCCTGCCAAATTCCTTTAAAAGCAAAGGCGCCAATAAGAGGGGTCATTAAGAGCCATTGAACGCCGATTAACTCAAAAAAATGACTTGGATTAAATTCCTCACCAACCGTGCGTCCCAGCTGTTTTGCGAAGGATACGAAATCATGATTGGCATTCCAAATAAGCACCGGTGCAAAAAGCGTAATAGCTAATAAGCCGCCTGCCCAAGTTTCCCATTTATTGAGCCAATGTCGCTGGCTAGGGACCAAAATAAGCCAAACGAGAATGCCGGCACCAAGAAAAGCGCCGGAATATTTTGATAATAGGCCAAGTCCAGCCGATATGCCGACGATTAGCCACCATCGCGCATTGCCAGAATTTCTTAATTCGGCCAAGGCCCAAAGCGTTAGCCCCCAGAAAAAGACACTTGGAATATCAGGGGTAATAACAACGGAGCCTAGGCTAACAATCAGCATGGCATTAAAGAAGATAACAGCCCGATCGGCTGCCTTGTCGTTGAACAGCAGCGCAGTTGTTCGCCATAATAAGAGAGAGCCAACCCCTGCTGAAAGGGGCGCAAGCAGGCGAATACCTAAGCTGCTGTCACCTATGATGCCGCGGCCGAGTGCGATCCACCATGCCACCATAGGCGCATGATCATAATATCCAAAGGATGGCACTAATGCCCAGAGCCGATAATAGGCCTCATCAAAGACGAGACCCGTTTTTGCCGCCACGAACAAACGCAGAGCCGTTATCGCGCTGACAAAGTACAAAATTCGCAAATTAGGGAAAGCCGGCACAAGGATATGGGGCATTTTATATGGCCACTTCTAAGATCAAATTGGTCATCACCATGTCATCACCTTCTTACCCCGTCCATCGCAATAGTCCTGAGGTTGAAAGAACTTAATGATTGTGCAAAGGTTAATTTCTATTTATTCGGGTAAAAGACGGTAAAGTTTTGGTGGCAAGGGCCGTCTTTAGACCATACGTTATTCTTGCGGTTGGTGAAGAAAGACCTTCTTTATGGCTGATGGATCTTATCAGGCTGGTCTCCCGGCAGTGATCGAGGGGGGCAATAAGTCCCGCATTGCTCGAACCGACGAGCCGCCGATCGAAGGGCGTTTCGAACGGGCGTTTGATGGCGACAATGAGTTCGTACAAGAGCCGCCCATCGAAATTGTCATAAATCCCCAAGAAATCCGTGAAAAAATACTGCATTATCTCGGGGCCGTTCTGGCCCGCTGCTGGATTGATCGAGGTTTGCTCGACGAAATCGAGCGAGATGCTCACCGTACTTTGCGGCATTTAGGTATTCTCTTGCCGGATGAAATTGAAATTAAAGTTGAGCGTCCTAACAAGGATCGACCAAGGCTTGTTATCTATGAACAGGATGAAGGTCGTCGTTTCCGTCGTCGTATTTGCTATCTCCAGCTAATCATGATGGCTGGAAAGTAAGAAACTTTGGACATCTAGTACGCTCATTTTGGCGCTATTACGTCGTTTCGTTAGTATATATCGTCATGCCTTGGATTTTTAATTTATCGAGGATGACGGCTTGTTTTTTTCATTGACCGATGTGTCTCCGTTTGGACTGGCTGTAATGATAGCCGGTCTGTGTCTTGCTTCATTAGCTCGGGGTTATTCCGGATTTGGTTTTTCAGCCGTTTTGATCGCTAGCTGGTCTCTCGTCACGGACCCAGCGAAGGCGATCGCCGTGACCGTCGTTCTTGAGATTGTTGCGAGCGTAATTCAAGCATTTTCTGTTTGGAGGCAGATCCCCTGGAAACGTGTCTTTTTATTGATGGGCGGAGCCACTCCTGGAATGCTGTTGGGTATCCTCGTGCTAACATCGGTTCCGGTTAATGCATTAAAGCTAATCGTAGCGATTTTTGTTTTATTGGCGGCGGGGTTGCTCTCTTTGGGATGGAAACTAAAAAGGCGCGCCAATAATTTAGGCACATTCGGAGTAGGCATTGCCTCTGGAATCGTGAATGGATCAATCGGAATGGGGGGCCTACCTGTCGCATTATTTCTTACCGCCGACGGTGACAGCCCTAGTAAAATTCGCGCTGCAGTTGTAGCTTATTTCTTCTTGTTGGATATACTTGGTCTTATCCTTTTTTCACAAATTGGGATTGTCAGCGTTGAAACAGTTTCAATTGCTGCATTGGCTTTTCCAATCCTTCTCATAGGAATGTATCTTGGAATGCGCCATTTTCTAGGTGCTACGCCCGACGGATTTCGACGTGTTACACTGTTTATGCTCATGGGCATTGCAATGTTTGGGATCATCCGTAGTCTACCATTCTAAATTACTAGGAGAAAATTGAATATGCGGGATCTGCACCTTCCAGGGAGATCGGTAGCCTATGGCTCAAATGGCGCCGTTGCGACATCACAACAGCTTTCATCGACGATTGCTATGGAAGTCCTGCGTCATGGTGGTAACGCGATGGATGCCGCATTGACGGCTTCCGCCGCGCAATGTGTTATTGAGCCACATAATACTGGGATAGGTGGAGATTGTTTCGCCTTATATTGGCGAGCCGACCAAAAAAAACTTTATGGCCTAAATGGTTCGGGATGGGCGCCATCAGGCCTCTCCGACAAATTTCTTTTAGATCAGGGTATTAATTCCATAGGATTAGAGAGTGTCCATGCCGTAACAATTCCCGGCGCCATCGATGCGTGGTCGCGGCTTTTATCAGATCACGGCACTCGACATTTTGCCGACATCCTTGCGCCAGCGATTGATCTGGCCGAAAGCGGCTTTCATGTTCATGAACGGGCCGCCGCCGACTGGGATGAAGAAGTCGCAAAATTGTCCAAAGATGATGGCGCGCGTCGTCAATTGTTGATTGACGGACGTGCACCGAAGCCAGGCGAACGGATGCGTTTTCCGGAACTTGCGGCGACTTTTCGTCTCTTAGCGAATGAGGGGCGAGACGCTTTTTATAAGGGTTCAATAGCTCAAGATTTAGTAGCCTTTTTAAAATCAAAGGGTGGCACGCATTCACTCGCTGATTTTTCTGAATTTGAAACCCGCTATGTTGATCCAATCCACGCGCATTATCGTGGTGTCGATCTTTATCAGATACCGCCTAGTGGTCAGGGATTAACGGCCTTAGTCCTTCTAAGGATTCTGGATGGCTTCTCGTTAAAGGGAGTAGATCCATTCGGTCCGGATCGTTTCCATTTACAGATTGAAGCAACTCAACTGGCTTATTCCGTGCGTGATGCCTTTGTAGCGGACCCTGCATTTGCCCATGTACCAGTCGACGAGTTGCTTTCTGATCCTTTCATCGCGTCCCTGCGTGATAAGATCGATTTAAAAAAAGCATCCTCTAATTTATCGCATGTTCAGACGAATTTTCAGCGTGACACGATATATCTTACGGTTGCGGACAAGTGGGGGAATTTATGCTCCTTTATCAATTCTCTTTATTTTTCATTCGGAACCGGCATGGTTTGCCCAAAGACAGGCATTGCTTTGCAAAACCGCGGCGCGTGTTTCAGAGTTGAGCCGGGGCATCCGAACAACGTTGCCCCGAGGAAGCGCCCACTTCATACAATTATTCCAGCGATGGCCATGAAAGACGGTAAACCCTGGCTATCTTATGGGGTTATGGGTGGGGCCTATCAGCCCGTAGGACAGGCACATGTGATGCAGAATCTCATCGATTTCGAAATGAATATTCAAGAAGCATTTGATGCACCACGTGGATTCCGGCGGTTGGATAGTTTCGAAGGCGAACGAGGGATTAGTGATAAGGTTATGCTCGATTTAGCCATGCGGGGCCATCCTGTCACACGGCCTGGACTGCCGTTGGGCGGTGGTCAAGGCATTTTAGTTGCACCGGATGGCTCTTATTCAGTGGGAACGGATCCTCGTAAAGATGGAACAGCGCTAGCTTACTAGGCTGCTTTAGTCACAATTTTGCAATTTGGCTTGCCAGCAGGCAATAGCTAGACGCTCGGCTTCAGCTCGATCACTCGCCGATAACATATGTTCGATTTCATCTCGCGCCTTAATTGCAGCGCGAGCTGCAGCAATACGATCTGGCAGATTATTGGTAAGCGCACTCGCCGCTAAACTCGTCCACATAAATGCGTGCGGATAGCTTTGTTCAACCCCATAACCATAGCGATATAGCTCACCTAATCCCGTTTGTGATTCAATATCGCCCTTTGCAGCAGCAAGCTTAAACCATTGTAATGCCTCATTAAAATCCTGTGAGACGATGTCGCCTTTTCGATAGGCCTTTCCCAAATAGCGTTGGGCTTCCGCAACACCTTGTTCCGCCACATCTTTTAGTAGAGTTAGCGCAGTATCTGGATCGTAATATTTACCTGTCTTATCGAGATATATTTGGGCAAGAGCAAGTGAAGCACCGATATGATGTTTTTCTAATGCTAACCGAAACCAGCGCACGGCCATCGTTTTATCAGCGGCTACCCCACGACCCGACAGATACATCGTTCCAAGCCGAAATTGAGCCTCGGGATCTCCTTCAGTTGCTAGTGGGGTCCAAAGTCTAATGGCACCGCTCTCGTCGCCCCGCATCAGCGCGTCATAGCCCTCAGTTAACGAGCCCGCAGCAACGGCTTGGGCGGTTGCCACCAGGCCCAATATAAAGACGAGCTGTAATAAACGATTGAAAATACTCATTAATATAGCCAATTTGACCAATAAATATCTTGATTTACTACTTGTGTCGCCACGAAAGCCATTTGGTAGGACATTGGTGATATTCACCTATAGTTGTAATTGGTGAAAGAAAATATTTATCGGAAGGCCGCTATTTGGCCCTAATCATTTTTCACATAAGTTTGGTGTAAATTTCTGTAACAGCCGAGGTTCTTTGGAAATCAATGATGGAATCAAACTCTTTAAATACCAAGCCGTCTACCATTCTAGTCTGGGATCTTGGCGTTCGAATCTTTCATTGGGCCCTGTTGGCTGCCGTGTTTGTTGCTGCAATGACCGGATTTTTTGGCTCGCCGGATTCACTGCAGATCCACTTGATAGCAGGCATATCAATCAGTCTTTTAGTACTATTTCGGCTAATTTGGGGGTTTTCAGGCTCAACTTATTCTCGTTTCCGGACGTTTCTATTTTCGCCCGATAAAGTCAGGGAGCGAATTCAGGAAATGCTGGCTGGGAGGCATAAGCGATATCTCGGCCATAATCCGCTGGGCG
>DAIOVR010000013.1:19697-28077 GCA_036758905.1 Beijerinckiaceae bacterium
CGTATTTGAAGGAAAACTCGTCGGAACATTGGGATACTCGGGTTTCTCATGTATTAGCGACGGCAAATCCTAAAGAACCTCTGAGGTTTACGACCACCCGGTTTTGGACCCGAATGCATCGTGAAATTCCGGATAAGGTCTTTGCTTCAAAGGCAGTAGGTTTCAAAGGTGCCTGTAATGCCTGCCATAGCGATGCCAAAACGGGGTTATTTGCTCCGCAAAATATCGAAATTCCTGAAGGAGCCCGCTTATGAAAGCCCGTCAATTTATAGCCTTGTCATGCATAGTGTTGTTGCCAGCGATGGCCTATGCGGGTGCGGCACAGAAGCCGATTCTTGATAGCTATCTGGCCGCCGCAAAGGCAGAAAACGTAGCATTTTCAGGGTTTTCGGCTGAGCGTGGCAAAGCCTTCTTTCTAGCCAAACATGAGGCTTCGGCGGATACGCCCTCTTGTACCACTTGTCATACTTCGGATCCGACGAAGGCTGGGCAGACCAGGGCGGGGAAGGATGTGGCTCCGATGGCGGTTTCTAAAACCCCTGATCGTTTTACGGATGCGGAGAAGGTCGAAAAATGGTTCACGCGCAATTGCCAGAGCGTGATTGGCAGGGCGTGTACGGCGCAGGAAAAGGGTGATTTTATCACTTTTATGAGCAGCCTTTAAGTATCTGATTTAAAAGGGTTTACCGTGAAAAAAATCATCGGAATTGGTGCCTTTTCCCTTCTCATTTTAGGGGCCAGTTTGGCCTTGGTTGGGCCTGGAAACTCGGCTTTGCCGCAGGTTGAGCCGGCCTATGTGAAGGAATGTGGGGCGTGCCATATCCCTTACCCTGCCCAATATTTACCGAAGCGTTCTTGGGAGCGCATTTTGGGGTCTTTGGACAAGCATTTTGGCGAAAATGCCACGCTTTCTCCGAAAGCGCTTCAGCCCATCAAAGCCTATCTCGACTCTCACGCGGCTGACTCAGCGGCAGGAAATCCACGAATTATGCGTGACGTTGCGGTGAATAACACGCCACTTCGGATAGTAGAAATGCCGTTTTGGATACATATCCATCATAAACAGATAGAGCGAAAAGCATTTGATGCGCCGAAAGTGAAGAGTGCTGGAAATTGTGCCGCGTGCCATAAGGGCGCCGCAAATGGGCGGTTCGGTGACGACGATTAATATTTGATCAAAGATACCGATTGACCATAAGGGAAGGGGAAGGGTAGCCTCGCTTTTGACGTCGGCTCCGCAGAATGGGCCGGTCATACAACTGGAGGAAACCCATGAGCGATATTACCCGTACAAGTCGTCGTGACCTTTTAAAGCTTGCTGCTATCGGCGCTGCCGGTGCCGCTTTGCCAATGCCTTTCATCACCCGTGCCCGCGCTGATAATAAGCGCATTGCAATGGTCGTGAAAAATCTCGGTAACTCCTATTTTGATGCCTGCGCCAATGGTGCAAAACAGGCGGCAGCAGAAGTAGGTGGTTTTGAAATCATCTATACCGCACCAACGAAGGCAACCGCCGAAGATCAGATTGCGATTATTGATTCGCTGATCGCTCAAAAGGTCGACGGCATTATCGTTTCGGCCAATGATGCGAATGCGCTTGTGCCCGTCGGTAAGAAAGCTGCTCAACGCGGCATCAAGGTGATCTCGTTTGACTCGGCCATCGCGAAAGACGGCCGCATCATGCATCTCAATGCTTCGTCGACGCCTTTGATCGGTGCAAAGCAAGTGCAGATGATTGCCAAGACGCTGAAGGGCGAAGGCGAAGTTGCTATTCTCTCGGCCGCTTCCACGATGACGAACCAGAATTCTTGGATCGCTGCGATGAAGGAAGAGTGGAAGAAGCCAGAATACGCAAAGATGCCATTGGTTGCGACCGTTTATGGCGATGACCAAGACGATAAATCCTATCGTGAAATGCAAGCTCTCGTGAAGGCGCATCCGAATTTGAAGGGTGTTATCTCACCAACCACGATCGGCATTCGCTCAGGCGCGAAAGCGATTATCGATGGCGGCTTGATCGGCAAGGTCTTCATCACAGGCCTCGGCCTTCCTTCCGAAATGAAGGATGCCGTATTGAAGGGCGCATGCGACAGCTTCGCGATCTGGAATCCTGTTGAGTATGGCTATTCCTCTACGCAGATCATGATCAACATCTTGAATGGTGCCGATGCGAGCGCCGGCAAGACGGTCAAGATGGGCAAGAAGGGTGAAACCAAGATTGGTGACGATGGCGAAGCCGCTATGGGCGAGCCATTCGAATTCAACAAGTCGAACGTCGAAGAATTCGCAAAGATCTTCTGATCTTTCGTTTTGTGATGTGACTTAAGCATTCGGCGGGGCCCTGTTCCCGCCGAATGTCTCATTGAATGATTACTGATGAATTGGCTGCCGTGACCACACCCCAACCTGTTCTCTCCCTTTCGCATGTCTCCAAAAGCTTTCCAGGTGTGCGGGCTTTGCATGATGTTTCATTTGCGCTTTATCCTGGGCAAGTGACGGCATTGATCGGAGAAAATGGCGCCGGTAAATCTACCATCGTCAAAATTTTAACGGGCATTTATGTACCCGATGAAGGTGAAATTGTTGCCGTCGGAAAAGTGCAACACTTCGCATCGCCGCGTGATTCATGGGCTGCAGGTATTGCGGCCATTCACCAAGAAACGGTGATGTTTGATGAGTTAAGCGTGGCTGAAAATATATTCATGGGTCACATGCCCGGTGGACGTTTTATTGATTGGCGCGAGACCAAATCACGCGCCCGTGAATTGCTCTCGCGGATCGAGGCTGACTTTGATGCCGATGCGCCGCTGAAGACTCTATCGGTTGCACAAAAGCACATGGTCGAAATCACGCGTGCGCTTAGTCATGATGCATCTGTGATTATTATGGATGAGCCCACAGCCGCTTTATCACGCCACGAAATTGATGAGCTCTTCCGGATCGTTGCCCAACTTAAAGCCGAAGGCCGTTCGATCATTTTCATCTCGCATAAATTTGATGAAATTTTTCGTTTATCGGATCGTTGGGTTTGCCTGCGTGATGGCGAGAAAGTCGGCGAGGGATTAACAAGTGATGTCACCGAGCCGGATCTGGTTCGCTTGATGGTCGGCCGCCCCATCGATCAGGTTTTTCCAAAGCGTGATATCCCTATCGGCAAGACCGTCTTGGAAGTAAACGGCCTGACGAATGCCACCGAATTTGCCGATATTTCATTCTCGCTCCGTAAGGGTGAAATCCTGGGCCTTTATGGCCTTGTGGGCGCTGGCCGTTCAGAAGCGATGCAATGCCTGTTCGGTATGAGCCAGCCTACGCGCGGTAGCGTGACCATGGAGGGTGTTACGCTTTCGATCCGCGAACCGATTGATGCGATCCATGCGGGCATTTCCTATGTGCCTGAGGACCGCCAAGACCAAGGGGCTTTTCTTCCTCTCGGTATTCGCGAAAACATCACCATGGCATCGCTTGCGGGGCACGTTCGGAATTTTCTACTGTCACCTTCGTCCGAGCGCGCGGCAACGCGTGCCTTGGGTGGCAGGCTCTCGGTCAAAGCGGCGCATTGGGAGCAAGCGTTGGGCGAACTCTCAGGCGGCAACCAGCAAAAAGTGGTGATTGCAAAATGGCTCGCCACAAAGCCGAAGATCATCATTCTCGACGAGCCGACAAAAGGCATTGATGTCGGCTCAAAAGCAGCCGTGCATGATTTTATCGGCGAGCTCGCAGAAGAAGGATTGGCGGTCATTTTGGTGAGCTCCGAACTGCCTGAAATTATGGGACTATCCGACCGGGTTATCGTCATGCATGAGGGCCGCATTGCTGCCCAATTCGAGCGCGGCAAGGGAACGGGTGCGGCAGCCTGGAGCGCTGAAGCCATCGTTGCTGCGGCTACCGGCGGCCCTGTGCAGGAGCATGCGGCATGAGCCTCTTATTGCGCTATCGAGAGGCCATTCTGGCCCTCATCATTGCCCTGATGGTGACGGGGATCAGCCTATATGCGCCGCCATTTGGTACACTTTCGAATGGCGTCGGCGTGCTGAACGATACGGCATTTTTGTTTATGATGGCGCTTGCGCAGATGATTGTTATTCTGACGCGCGGCATTGATCTTTCGGTTGCAGCCAATCTGGCATTGACGGGTATGTTGACCGGCATGTTCAACATGGTGTTTCCCGATCTGCCTGCCTTGATCTATGTTGCCTTGGCATTAGCCATTGGCGGCGGTTTGGGTCTTATCAATGGTTCCTTGATTGCCTTTCTTCGTATTCCGCCCATCGTTGTTACGCTTGGCACCTTGGCGATTTTCCGTGGCACGATCGTGGTGGTTGATGGCGGCTCGCAAGTGAACACATCCGATATGAGTTCGACTTTTGCAGGCTTTCCGAAGCTCGAACTGTTCGGATTATCGAGCGTGTTTTGGATCGCAGCGATTGTTGCGGTATTAGCGTGGTTTTTTCTCGGTCAAACCCGATCAGGTCGCGGGCTTTATGCCGTTGGAGGCAACCCTGTGGCGGCGCGTTATTGCGGTATCAGCCTGCCCTATCAGCAAATGCTGGCTTACGGCATATCGGGCGCTGTTGCGGGGATGAGCGGTTATTTATGGGTTGCGCGATATGGCGTCGCCTATGTCGAGATTGCATCCGGCTATGAGCTTACAGTGATTGCCGCTTGCGTGATTGGCGGCGTTTCGATTGGCGGCGGCGTTGGTACTGTGGCCGGTACGCTTTTAGGCGCGCTGTTTATCGGCGTGATCGTGAATGCGCTTCCTGTGATGCAAGTCTCGCCGTTTTGGCAAATGGCGATTTCAGGCGCTGTGATTTTGGCGGCGGTGATTATCAATGCCCGTGCCGAAGGTCGCGCATTAAAACTCATTCTGCCTGAAGCGCGGCGTGCTGCCGCGCAAGCCAAGCGTTGAGGGGGACGGATATGAGTGATCATTCTACTACCTCTTCGCCATCTCGCTATACGGTCGCGGATCGTGCCCCTCGCAAACTATCGGCTTTTCTCCTCAGATGGGAAAGCATTTTGGTGATGATGCTGGCGGCTGTGATCATCGGCAATACGCTTAAATCGCCCTATTTTCTTGACCCGTTTAATTTGGCTGACGCAACATATAATTTTTCTGAAAAGGCGATCATGGCGCTGATTATGGCGTTGTTGATTCTGGTTCGTGAAATCGATCTTTCGGTTGCTGCTATTGTAGCCCTTTCATCGCTTGCAATAGGCTATATGGGAGAGGCGGGCTATGGACTCGTGCCATTGATCGCAACAGGACTCGCGGTTGGTTTGGTGTGCGGCGCGTTTAATGGTTTCTTGGTGACGCGGTCAGGCGTGCCCTCGATTGTGATTACGATTGGAACCATGTCGCTTTATCGCGGCATTGCGCAAGTGAGCTTAGGCGATCAGGCGCTAACGACCTATCCGCAGCGCTATCTCGATCTTGGGCAAAGCTATTTGTTCGACTGGCCGCCAACGCCTTTGTCGTTTTTTCTGTTTCTTGTTCTGGCCATTTGTTTCGCGGTCTTTTTGCATAAGACATCGGCTGGGCGTCAACTCTTTGCGATTGGGGCCAATCCGGTAGCGGCGCGGTTTTCGGGTATAAGGGTTGACCGGATCAGGCTTATTTTGTTCACGCTGTCGGGTCTTTTGGCGGGCCTTGGTGCGGTGCTATTAACCGCCCGCATTGGCGTGATGCGGCCCAATATCGCGCTGGGGTGGGAGCTCGATATCATCACCATGGTGATCTTGGGCGGCGTTGCGATATCAGGTGGCGTGGGTACGATTGGTGGCGTGGTACTTGCCGTGTTTGTGCTCGGCCTTGCAACCTTTGGACTTTCTTTGATGAACGTACCCGGCATTGTGATCAACGTGCTGTTAGGCCTGTTGCTGATCATCTCCATTGCCGCGCCGATCATCATTCGCGGGCAGAGCGGGAGGCGATGATGGAACGTTATGCGTTCAAGATGTTTCTCAATCCCGGCGAGCGGGATGCGTATAAAAAGCGTCACGATGAAATTTGGCCTGAGCTCGCGCAATTGCTGCGTGAAGCGGGTATTCGCAATTATTCAATATTTTTAGATGAGGAAACGAATATTCTATTTGGCTATTTAGAACGATCGGTTTCACATGGGATGGATCGCTTACCGGAACATCCCGTAATGCGTCGTTGGTGGGATTATATGAAAGACCTGATGCAAACAGATGCGACGGGTGCGCCTATTGCTATCCGCGTCGATGAAGTGTTTCATCTCGATTAGAACAATAAAAATAGATGGGAGTGCGTAAGATGGATATTAGAAAATTTACAACGCGCAATGGCGCGGTATTGCCTTTTTCAGTTGTTGGCCTTGGCGCAGCACCGATTGGTGACCTGTATGAAAAGCTCGATGAAAAGACGGCGATTTCGACCGTTGAAGCCGCCCATCAAGCAGGTGTCACGATTTTCGATACGTCGCCGCATTATGGCAATGGATTGTCAGAGTCCCGTATTGGCGCGGGTTTGCGGAGTGCTAAACGTGACAGCTATTTGATTTCAACCAAGGTTGCGCGGGTGATGAACCCCTTCGCAAAGCCAGCGAGTGAGCGTGCTGATGTGTATTCACCGGGCTTTGCCGGTGGGTTTCCTCATGCGGCAAGTTTTGATTATTCGCGCGATGGTACGATGCGGGCGATTGAACAATCGCTGTTGCGGATGGGGCTTGATCGACTCGATATCGTTTTAATTCACGATTGCGATATCTGGACGCATGGCAAAGATGATGTCGAACAACGCTTCAAAGAAGCGATGGATGGCGCCTATCGTGCGCTGGATGATTTACGAAGCCAGAAGGTGGTTTCCGCGATTGGTGCAGGCTTGAATGAATCGCCCATGGCGGCGCGCTTCGCACGCGCAGGTGATTTTGATGTGACGATGTTGGCCGGGCGATATTCGCTGTTGGTGCAAGATGCGCTGGATGAGTTTTTGCCGATCGCCGTTGAAAAGAAAATGGGCATCATGTTGGCTGGTGTTTTCAACTCGGGCATTTTGGCGACGGGCGCTGTTCCCGGTGCGCGATATGATTATGCTCCTGCATCACCCGAGATTATGGCGCGCGTGAAAAAGATCGAGGACGTATGCAAGGCTCATGGCACCACGATTCGTCGTGCGGCATTGCACTTCTCGCTCGCGCATCCGGCGGTTGTTTCGGTTGTCTTGGGGGGTGTAACGCCTCAGGAAATTCAGTCGAATGTGGCAGATGCATCGGCACCGATTCCATCGGGCTTGTGGGCGGATCTTAAATCCGCAGGCTTGCTCAACCCTTCAGCACCCGTGCCGAAATGAGCGGGTTTGATCCGAAACAGGCTTTTTCCCTGAGTGGCCGAACAGCCGTTGTGACAGGTGGAGGAAAAGGCATTGGGCAAGGTGTGGCGCTCGGCATGGCGCGCTCAGGCGCACGTGTTCATGTGCTTGATCGCGATCTAAAGGCGGCTGAGGAAACCGTAGGCCTGATTGTCAAAGAAGGGATGGCCGCAAAAGCGCATCGTGTTGATGTGGGTGATGAGGCCGAGATCAATGCCGCGATGGATGCCATCGCCTCCGAAGGGGCGATTGATATTTTGGTCAATAATGCGGGCCTTGCCATTCGCAAGCCATCGGTCGAACTTTCAGTGGCCGATTGGGATGCGGTTTTGAAAGTCAATTTAACCGGCGTTTTTTTGTGCGCACGGGCGGCGGCGCGGCATATGATCGCCAACAAGCAGGGCGCGATTGTGAATCTCGCCTCGATCATGGGGCTTTCAGGCGGCGGGCTATATCCGAATATTTCCTATCAGGCGACGAAAGGTGCGGTGGTTAATCTCACCCGCGCGCTCGCCGTCGAGTGGGCGCCCTTCGGTGTTCGCGTGAATGCGGTGGCACCAACTTGGGTGCGGACGGATTTCATCAAGCCTCTGACCGATAATCCCGAATTGCTCGCCCGGATGAACGCGATGACGCCGCTTGGCCGTATTGCGGAGATTGACGAAGTCGTCGGCGGTATTGTCTATCTAGCAAGTCCTGCGGCCGCGATGGTCACGGGACACACATTGGCGATCGATGGCGGCTTTTTAGCCCAGTAGGGACTTCTTATGACAAACATTCCGATGACGATTGGCGAGACCCAGGCGGCGATTCACGCCGGGCGCTTGACCGCGGAGCAATCGGTCGCTGCCGCCCTGCAACGGATCACGGCGTGGAACGGCAAGCTCAAAGCCTTTGTGACCATCGATGCGGACCGCGCCATGGCGGACGCTCGCCACCTCGACCATCTGGCCGCGATGGGCGTGCCAAAGGGCCCGCTATTCGGCGTACCCTTGGCGATCAAGGATATTATCGACGTGGCGGGGCTGCGCACGGGCGGTGGCTCGC
>DAIOVR010000014.1:0-3323 GCA_036758905.1 Beijerinckiaceae bacterium
TAAAACCGCCTAATGCCAATACGGCCATGCCGCCAATAATCCATGGCGTTCGACGACCACCAACATCGGAACCATGTCCCCAGCGCGGGCGCATGATTTGCAGGAGATAATGCCATGTCACCAAAATGCCCGGCACCAGCGCAGGCAAAGCGAATTCAACCACCATCAAACGATTGACGGTCGACGTGCTTAAAACAACAATGGCCCCAATGGATGTTTGCACGAGTCCAAGGCGAACGATGCCAAACCAGCTGAGGCCATTATTGTTCATCATAACACTCCTGCCACCGTTCGCACAGCAAAGGCGCTGACGAGCATGCCGATCACATAAAGGGTCGTGCCCGTTGCATTATAAAACGCCGCTTCCTTTTTTGGATCTTTGAGCAATCGGCGCATCAAGAAAAGCTGTGCGCCCAAAAGGGCTACGATACCGATCGCATGAAAAGGTTTATCCCAACGGATCAAGAGACCGATCACCGCGAGTTGCGGAGCCGCCATAACCAAGCAAGCGAGGCGCGCTGCATTTTTGACGCCGAGTTGAACGGGAAGCGAAAGCAATCCCATTTCGCGATCGCCATCCACAGATTTAAAATCGTTCAGCGTCATGATGCCATGCGCACCAAGGCTGTAGAGAAGGGCTAGCGCTAAAATTGGCTGTGAAGGGACGCCATGAACCATAATGGCCGCGCCCGTAAACCAAGGTAGCCCCTCATAGCAAAGCGCGACCGCGCTATTACCCCACCAGCCATTTTTTTTGAGCCGAAGGGGAGGGGCGCTATAGGCCCAAGCGGCGGCAACGCCGAAGATGGCTGCGAAGAAAACGGTAGGTCCGATGGCGGCTGCAACAAGCAAGGAGAGGCCTGACCAGATAATGCCGATATTAAGCCCCCAGCGACCGGGGATGCGTCCGGAAGGAATAGGGCGGTTTGGTTCATTCAGGGCATCGACATGCCGATCATACCAATCATTTACCGCTTGGCTCGTGCCGCACACCAGAGGGCCCGATAAAAGAACGCCCAAAAAGAGCATTCCGAGATTGTCCAAGACGGGCGCGCCGGAAGAAACGATCCCGCAGCCAAAGGCCCACATGGGTGCAAACCAGGTAATCGGCTTCAGCAATTCGATCACTGAAGCAACAGCTGGAATGTTAACCGTTGGACGGTGGGTAATTGAAGTCGTCATGAAGCGAAACTAGGCATGACGAAAATTGATGTCAATCTAGATTTACACTTTTAAAAGCAAAGTGTCAGTCTTTCTCACCAAAGCCTTTGTCTTCAATGCCGTGTCTATGCAGCTTGACATAGAGGCTTTG
Organism: Beijerinckiaceae bacterium; assembly: GCA_036758905.1. Classification (GTDB taxonomy): domain Bacteria; phylum Pseudomonadota; class Alphaproteobacteria; order Rhizobiales; family Beijerinckiaceae; genus CAIUPE01. Next base: position 1,313 of record DAIOVR010000014.1, read on the forward strand.
CCGCGACAATCCGAGCATATCGGCCGAGCTTGCCCGATTATTGTCGTTGAGCTGCAAGGCGGCTTCGATACAGAGACGCTCGATAATGTCCGTTGTCTCACGGACAAGGTCTTTGAGCGGCACTTTTCCGACCAGTTTGGTCATTTCGTCGACCGAGCGGAGCAGGCTTCGCTTGCTTTGATCTTCGGTCACTTGGCGTCGGGCCACGCGCCGGAGCGTAAACCCAATCGTTGGCGGGTCGGTATCTTTTGCTGCAAAGCCGGAAACTTCTACATCTTCAACGGTGCCAAACTGGCCGCGCATCACGGTTGCGAATTGCCGAACCATGCCGTTTTCGATGACGTTTGAATAGAGAAGTCCGGTGTCGACGCCGACCCGTCCTAGCCAGCGGTCAATTGGTTCGCCACGGGCTTGCTCTTCGGTACCGAGTTGGGCGCTTTCGAGGAAGGCGGCGTTTGCGGAGAGGATTTTCCGGTCAAAATCGGTCAAGACAAACCCGTCAGGCATGCCTTGGAAGACCTGAATCGCGGCCGATTGATGGCGCGAAACGACCGTTCCGCCGGTGCCAACTGCCAATGGAAACAGTCTGACGAGATAATAAATGGCATTGTCTTCGCGGAAAACCGTAGCACTCGCAACGGCTTGCTGTTCGCCTTCCAGGGAAAGGGCCACTTCATCCATCCGCCCCGACGAGCGGAGGGTCACCACCATATCCTCGATTTTTCCGATATCCGAACCTGAGAAATTATCTGAGAAGACCGACCCAATCAGGCGTTTTAGCGGGCGATTTAACAGGGTAGCCGCCGACGGATTGGCTTCAACAACGCGGCCTGAGCGGCCGTCTACCAATAAAATTGCCTCGGTCGAGACCTGCATCAAAAGCCGATACCGGGTTTCCGCGTGTCTTAAGCGGGCATATTCTTGCTCGATGGATAATTCCGCCGCCACCAGCCGCTGCTGCATGTCGGCGACTGTCCGCATGTCGCGGCCAACGGCCACCGCATGCCCATCATCGCCCACTTTCACCAAAATATAACGGACGGGGAAATCGGTACCAGATGGGGTAGTATGGTTGACTTGGCGCCACCGTGCAGCCTGTCCCGTGGCGAGATCCTGCAGCATTTCCTTGATTTTTTGGCGGCTTTCGACGGTTACCGTATCAAGCCACGACTTGCCGACCCAATCTTTAAAGATCTCGGAGGAGTATTCTGAAGAGTAAAGGGCCTTATCGGAAATAATACCTTCCGAATTAATAACAAAAACTATATCTGCCGCTGCCGACAAAAGCTTTGCTGCAGCGCGGGGATCAATATTCGCAAATAAAATACCAAGGTCTGATGCAGGATTTTCGCCTGATCCTTGCTGTTTTACACGCATTGGTTCTTTATTAGTCACTGTAATACTTTACTTTAATTCAAGAATGAATGTTAAGGCTTCGCGACAGTGCATTGACTGTATCCAATACATCCCGTGCATCGCTAGATATCGAGTCCGAATCGATTAACGTTGCTAACTCGGGTTTATCCCTAAATACCGCGCCACCTACAATAATTTGTATGGAACGGTTAGAAGAATGATGCCGAATGAGCTTAATAATAGAGTGTAACGGTTCTAATAGGCGCTCGCCGCTGATGGATAGTCCGATAACTTCATAAGGAGCATCGCTAACCATTTGGATGATGTCGCCGACGCTTGCCCGCAGATTGCTTGTGACTTCCCACCCATCCCGCATGAGCATTTCTTCGATAACCCTGAGCCCAAAAGTATGTTGCTCGCCGGGAACGGGAACAAGCAAGATATGGCCTCGAATATTCGATTTTGTAGCCATTCCAGCATCAAATTGTCGACATTGCCGTAAAATTTGCTGAATTCTCGTCATTCCGAGCGTGACATCAACGAAACTGCAGCTGTCCGATATCCATAATTGATCCATAAAGCGTGCGGCAGGTACCATCAGATCGAGCAGGATGGACTCCAAGGAGATATTCCACTCAAAAAGACGCTCAACAAA
>DAIOVR010000014.1:3423-20698 GCA_036758905.1 Beijerinckiaceae bacterium
CTTTCTCCACGATCGGATGTCGTCAAAGCCTGCCTCCCCCCTTTATTCTTGTAATCCCGACCACCCTCTTGCCCAAAACCCCGTCAGATTGAAGGGATTCCGAACCTTTTCGACACAAAAAGTGTCGCCTTTTCGTGACACAAGCCTTAGCGCCAATGACTTTATTGGGGCCAGTACGCCTATTTATAATTACTAGATCATATTTGTCACTTATTAATTACGTCAAGATTGCTTGACACTTTATGTCCGCAAAGGTTAGCCTCTGATCGAGGGTTTGCTTTCCCCATTTCCGGTTCACGGAAGAGGAGCTGCCCGGGAGGGATCGATGAGCGCAGGTGGCCGCCAGCCAAGTCAACGTCCGGGGCTTTATACCGAAGCCGAGCGGAAAAGACGTGACGAAACCGTCTGGACTCTCGTCCAAGGCATTTTGGCGCCGCTTCAATTCCTCGTCTTTTTAATCAGTCTTGGTCTGGTCATGCGTACTTTGATGACGGGCGAGGGGGCTACAATGGCCCATATTTCGATCCTAATTAAAACGCTTGTTCTTTACACCATCATGGTAACAGGCGCGATTTGGGAAAAAGTTGTCTTCGGTCAATATCTGTTTGCCCCCGCCTTTTTCTGGGAAGATGTGGTGAGCTTTGTCGTGATCGCCTTGCACACGATTTATCTCGCGGGCCTCACTTTAGGCTTTATGACCGATCTCCAACTTTTCGCGATTACCTTGGCCGCTTACGCCACCTACGTCGTCAATGCAGCACAATTTCTTCTCAAGCTTCGTGCCGCACGCCTTCAGATGGATGCAGAAGCCTTTAGCGCCATGGAGGTTGTACAATGAACCTTCCCTTCCGTGTGCCAGCTTCAGAGCCAAGCGCCAAAGGATGCGTTGATCAACCTGTTATTCGTGAGCGCGGCCAGCGTGAAGTCTTCTGCGGATTAACGGGAATCGTTTGGCTGCACCGTAAAATCCAGAACGCCTTCTTTCTGGTTGTTGGATCGCGGACATGCGCGCATCTTATTCAATCGGCAGCAGGCGTGATGATTTTCGCCGAGCCGCGTTTTGCAACCGCCATTATTGATGAGCGTGATCTTGCGGGCCTTGCCGATATTGATGACGAGCTTGATCGCGTTGTGAACCGCTTGCTCGATCGCCGTCCTGATATCGAGATGTTGTTTCTTGTAGGCTCTTGCCCGTCAGAGGTGATCAAGCTTGATCTTAAGCGCGCAGCGCAACGCCTATCAAAAATTCATTTGCCGCGGGTTCGTGTGCTCAACTATTCCGGTTCTGGTATTGAGACAACTTTCACACAAGGCGAAGATGCCTGTCTTGCCGCTTTGGTTGCCGATGCACTACCCGAAACGAAGCCTACATCGCTTGTCGTTGTTGGCGCGCTGTCGGATGTAGTTGAAGATCAGTTCAATCGCATCTTTGCGCAGATGGGTCTTGAAAATGTTGGTTTTCTCCCCGCTCGCCATGCGGGCTCGATGCCAGCGATAGGACCCGAGACGCGTTATCTTCTAGCGCAGCCTTTCTTAAACGATACAGCACGCGCGCTTGATGAATTGGGTGCTCAACATATTCCGGCGCCATTTCCGCTTGGTGCCAATGGTACAACCGCTTGGCTTAAAGCGGCTGCCGATCATTTCGGTGTGTCCGATGAACGCTTCGCTCTTGCAACAGAAGCAGGTCATAAGCGGGCAGAAAAAGCACTCGCGGCGCATCGTGAAACGCTAACGGGAAAATCGATTTTCTTCTTCCCCGATTCGCAGCTTGAATTGCCTTTGGCACGCTTCCTCCATGAAGAGTTGGGCATGCAATTGGTTGAAGTTGGAACGCCTTATCTCCACCGTCAGCATCTGCGTCAGGAACTTGAGCGTTTGCCTGCGGGTACGGTCTTGAGCGAAGGACAGGATGTCGATCGTCAGCTCGATCGTTGCCGCGAGTCTAAGCCTGATTTGGTGGTATGTGGTTTGGGGCTTGCCAATCCTTTAGAGGCTGAAGGCTTTTCGACAAAATGGTCCATTGAACTCGTCTTCACCCCTATTCAGGGCTATGACCAGGCAGGAGATCTCGCAGGTTTGTTTGCCCGTCCTTTGAACCGGCAAGCCCGGTTGGGAGGGCTTTGAGATGCAGCTAACGCTTTGGACGTATGAAGGCCCTCCTCATGTCGGCGCTATGCGCATCGCAACCGCGATGAAGGGCTTGCATTATGTGCTGCACGCCCCGCAGGGCGATACCTATGCCGATCTGCTCTTCACGATGATTGAACGCCGCAATGTTCGTCCACCTGTGACCTATACGACGTTCCAAGCGCGCGATTTGGGTGGTGATACGGCAGAACTTTTTAAGAACGCGTGTTTCGAAGCCTATGAGCGATTCAAGCCCGAAGCGATGATTGTTGGCGCGTCCTGCACGGCAGAACTCATTCAAGATGATCCGGGCGGATTGGCACAAGCACTTGCATTGCCCATTCCAGTCGTACCGCTTGAATTGCCTTCTTATCAGAAGAAGGAAAATTGGGGCGCGTCTGAAACCTTTTACCGGATTGTTCGTGCGCTTTGCCCGGCGAATGTAAACCCAACACATCGTAATCCGAAAAGCTGCAATATTTTGGGCCCGACAGCGCTCGGCTTCCGCCATCGTGACGATTTAAACGAGATCCGGCGCTTGCTGGAGCGCATGGGTGTAACGGTCAATGTGATTGCGCCTTTTGATGCGCGCCCTTCGGATATTGCGCGGCTCGGTGACGCAGCGTTCAACGTGATCCTCTATCCGGAAATCGCTGAAAATGCTGGGCGCTGGTTGGACAAAAATTGCGCACAGCCAATGACCAGTATCGTTCCGATCGGCATTGGTGCAACGCGTGATTTCATTGCGGAAGTCGGTCGTCTTTCCGGTATTGATACCTCTGATATTTTGGCTGAGGAAACGAGCCGCCTGCCATGGTACTCTAAATCGGTTGACTCGACCTATTTGACGGGCAAACGCGTCTTTATCTTTGGTGACGCCACCCATGTTTTGGCAGCCGAACGGATGGCACGGACCGAATTCGGTTTTGATGTTGTAGGCATCGGCACCTATTCGCGCGAATATGCCCGTCAAGTGCGCGAAGCCGCCGCACGGCTCGGTATCGAAGCATTGATTACGGATGATTATCTCGATGTCGAGACGCGCATTTCTGAGCTTCATCCTGAATTGATTTTAGGCACCCAAATGGAGCGCCATATCGGCAAGCGCCTTGGCTTGCCGTGTGCGGTAATTTCAGCCCCCGTCCATGTACAGGATTTTCCGGCGCGCTATTCGCCGCAAATGGGCTTTGAAGGTGCGAATGTCATTTTTGATACCTGGGTTCACCCATTGATGATGGGCCTCGAGGAACATCTGATCCACATGTTCCGGGACGATGCCGAGTTTCATGATAGCGCATCATCGCATCACGGCCATTCGACACATAAAGCACCTACGCCTGATGCCGTTGCCGAGCCACTTCCTGTTGCTGCTCTGCAAAAGGTGGATGCCCTTCCTCTCGAAGCGGGCTGGGCACCAGAAGCCGAAAAAGAACTTAAGAAAATTCCCTTCTTTGTGCGCGGCAAAGCCAAACGCAACACCGAACGCTATGCCCATGAATTAGGGCTGGCGATGATCACGATTGAAACCCTCTATGATGCAAAAGCCCATTTTAGCCGATAGGCCAAAACCGAACAGAACAAGGACGGAGACCACGGCATGACCATTCTTCTCGACCGTATGCCCAAGCAGACAACGCGCCGCGGTGATGGCGATGGCAGTGTTCAGGTTCATCTTGATCCTAATGTAACCATCGGCACCACCGCCAAAGTTTTCTCCGTTTATGGCAAAGGCGGCATTGGTAAATCGACGACGTCATCCAATTTGTCTGCGGCGTTTTCCAAGCTCGGCAAGCGCGTGTTGCAGATCGGCTGCGATCCTAAGCATGATTCAACCTTCACGCTCACCAAGAAACTCGTTCCGACCGTGATTGATGTGTTGGAATCGGTTGACTTCCACTCCGAAGAACTTCGTACCGAAGATTTTGTATTTGAAGGCTATAACGGCGTGATGTGCGTTGAAGCAGGTGGCCCACCTGCGGGCACTGGCTGCGGTGGTTATGTGGTCGGCCAAACCGTGAAGCTCCTCAAAGAACATCATTTGCTGGAAGAAACCGACATCGTCATTTTCGACGTGTTGGGTGACGTCGTGTGCGGTGGCTTTGCATCGCCGCTTCAGCATGCTGACCGCGCCTTAATTGTTACGGCAAATGATTTTGACTCGATCTTCGCGATGAACCGCATCGTTGCGGCGATTAATGCCAAGGCGAAAAACTATGGCGTTCGCGTGGGAGGTGTTATTGCCAACCGCTCCAAAGATACCGATCAGATTGATCGCTTCAACGATGCCACGGGCTTACAGCGCGTCGCGCATTTCCCTGATCTTGATGCCATTCGTCTCAGTCGTTTAAAAAAATCGACGCTGTTTGAAATGCCAGAATCGCCAGAGGTTTTGGCCGTGCAAAAAGAATATCTCCGATTGGCCGCCTCTCTCTTGGTGGATAGCGAGCCGCTTGAAGCGCGCTCGATGAAGGACCGCGATATTTTCGACTTCTTGGGATTTGACTGATGTCTTCGACCTATATCGAACGTCGCAGCAAGATTGAGACCTATTTCGACCGCACAGCGGCCGCTGCCTGGTCGCGATTGACGTCGGACGCGCCTGTGAGCGGCATTCGCGCCACCGTGCGCGCGGGACGCGATCGGATGCGGAATACGCTACTGTCGTTTTTGCCAGAGGATCTGACAGGCTGCCGCTTGTTGGATGCCGGGTGCGGCACAGGTGCCTTGGCCGTTGAAGCCGCGATGCGTGGCGCGGATGTGACGGCGATTGATCTCTCCCCCACCTTGATCGAGCTTGCCAAAGAGCGTCTTCCCGAAACGCTCGGCAAAGGAAAGATTACCTTTATTGCAGGTGACATGATTGATGACAGACTTGGCATGTTTGATCACGTCGTCGCCATGGATTCAGTGATCCATTACACCTATCCCGATATGGTCAATATGCTCGCGCGGTTCACGGCCATGAGTCGTTCTGGCGTTCATTTCACCTATGCGCCTTGGACCCCGCTTTTGGGTGCCATGCAGACGGTGGGCAAACTTTTCCCGCGCGGCAATCGCTCCCCCTGGATTGTTCCCCATCGCACAAATCGGATCGCCATCACCGTTCATCGTGATCAACGATTTGAAGGGTGGGAACTCGGTCGCGACCATCACGTGACGAGCGGCTTTTATCACTCCAAAGCGCAGGAGTTGAAAAAGCAATGAACTCCTTCAACCGTATCAACGGAAAACTCGCCCGTGGTTGGCAAAAGGTAGGAACGCAATTTCTACCCTTTGCTGATGCGGCGACGAAGGAATTGCCTTTAAGCAAATTATTGCGTTTAGCCTTGTTCCAGATTTCCGTCGGTATGGCGACTGTGTTGCTCACGGGTACGTTAAACCGGATCATGATTGTCGAATTGAACGTGCCCGCTTGGCTCGTTGGGCTGATGGTTTCACTGCCTGTTGTGTTCGCCCCTTTCCGCGCTTTGATCGGCTATAAATCCGATACCTATAAATCGGTCCTCGGCTGGAAGCGCGTGCCCTATATCTGGTTCGGCAGCATCATGCAGTTCGGCGGATTTGCGATCATGCCTTTTGCTCTCTTGATCCTTTCGGGCGATACGACAGGGCCGATGCTTTATGGTCAATTAGGCGCAGGTCTCGCCTTTTTATTGGTTGGGGCAGGTCTCAATACAACACAAACGGCAGGTCTGGCGCTTGCCAATGACCTCGCCCCTGAAGCGGTTCGCCCACGGGTGGTTGCGCTACTCTTCACCATGTTATTGATCGGGATGGTTGGCAGCGCAGTTGCCTATAGTTTCATTTTGAAAACCTTCAATGAAATTCGCCTGATCCAGCTTATTCAAGGTGTTGCTCTGCTCACCATGGTCTTTAACGGCATTGCACTTTGGAAAATGGAGCCAAGGCGCAGCCGTGCCGAAGCTGAGTCAGCAGAAAAGCCAGTCGATTTTCGGGATGCATGGTCGAAGCTTGGCCGCATACCTGGCTTTACCCGCCTGATGGTTGTGGTTGGTTTAGGAACTGCCGCCTTCAATATGCAGGATATTCTGCTTGAGCCATTTGCCGGACAGGTTTTTGGCCTTGCCGTCGGACAAACGACCATGCTCATGGCCGTTTTGGCGGGCGGAATGTTGATCGGCTTCATGCTTTCGGAGCAACTTCTCAATCAACGGATTGCACCATTAAAGGTTTCGTCCATTGGTCTCTTAATGGGCGTCATGGCCTTTGGCGTCGTTGTCTTCTCGCCACTTGCTGGCTCGATTGGCTTATTTAGAAGTGGCACTTTCGGTGTTGGCATTGGCGCAGGTCTTTTTGCTGTCGGTACGCTAACAGAAACCATGGGACTCGCCAGTAACGGCATGAGCGGCTTATTGCTCGGCACATGGGGCGGCGTTCAAGCAACTTGCGCGGGTGTAAGTATCGCCTTTAGCGGTGCCGCACGGGATCTGATTTCCCGCGCAGCCTTATCCGGCACGTTCGGAGCAGAATTTGTTGGTACATCCACCGGATATATTGCCGTTTTCGTTCTCGAAATCATTTTACTTTTTGTGACACTCATCATCGTTAGCCCGTTACTGGGTTCAGATAATAGCCGCGCGATGCGGCGAACCGGATCTAATCCCAAATGGGATGAAGGACGGGTGGAAGGATATAGGGAGGCCTAATATGCACGCGGCAATCACAAGTTATTTCGACGTTGCGCAAATCACTCTGTACCTATTTTTAGGTTTTTTCGCAGGTGTGGTTTATTATCTACACCGCGAAGACAAGCGTGAAGGATATCCGCTTGAATCCGAGCGCACGGGCGTTGTCGTTCAGGGTTTCCCTGCGATCCCTACGCCAAAGACATTCTTGTTGGCCGATGGTTCCGAAGTTGAGGCACCTCGTGAACATCCGCATGATTCTCGCCCGATCAAAGCATCGCCTATCGCCAAATTTCTCGGTGCTCCTTTAAAGCCCGATGGCGATCCGATGGTTGATGGTGTTGGTCCGGCAGCCTATGCCGAACGTGCCGACATTCCGGATGTCACGCTTCATGGAACTCCGAAGATTGTACCGCTTCGGATCGTGCCTGATTGGCATATTGATCACAATGATCCGGATCCACGCGGCATGTCGGTTGTAGGTGCCGATGGTAAAGTAGGTGGCACGGTGAAAGATGTCTGGCTTGACCGTTCCGAAGCGATCATCCGCTATTTCGAGATTGAAGTTGAAGGCGCACGTAACGTGCTCTTGCCAACGAATATGACACGCATCAGCGACTCGAAGCGTTTGGTTAAAGTGAGGTCGATCCTCGGCTCGCAATTCGCCAAAGTTCCTGGCCATAAAAATACAGATTTTGTTACGCGTCTCGAGGAAGACAAGATCTGCGCCTATTACGCAGGTGGCCATCTTTATGCGACACCAGCACGTTCGGAACCTTTGCTATGAGCCATGATGATTTCGACTTTGATCCCGTAAGGGGTCTGCCGGAAGTTTTGCCAGCGGGCGAGCGGATGCTTTGGCAAGGCTCACCCCGGTGGCAAGACATGGCGCTGCACGCGTTTCATGTGCGCAAGGTCGCGGTGTATTTTGCCGTCATTACGCTCTCCGTCGTTGTACTTCGTCTTGCAGAGGGCTCGAGCCTGCTTGATGCTCTCAAGCCTGTGCTTTGGTATCTGCCGCTTACGCTTGTTGCCGTTGGCCTGCTCTCGGGCCTCGCCTGGGCAAGTGCCAAGACGACGATTTATACGATCACAACGAAGCGCATTGTTCTGCGGATTGGTATTGCGCTTCCCATGTCCTTGAACGTACCCTTTAGCTTGATTGAGAATGCCGGATTGAGGACCTACGCCTCGGGCGCAGGCGATATTCCTGTCGAGTTAAAGGGCGATGATCGCGTGGCATGGCTGATCTTGTGGCCTCATGCGCGTCCATTCCATCTAAAGAACCCGCAACCGATGCTGCGTGCCGTTCCACAAGCGGAAACAATTGCGAAGCTTTTGGCAGATGCCCTGCAAGGCAAAGCCACGGTCTCTATTCCATCGGAACGCAAAGTAGTCCGTTTTGCTTCCAATATTCTGACGGCGTGAGGATCGTATGACACAGAAGATCGACATTCACTTTCCCCGGGCACCGCTTTTTGGAGCAGGGATTTTGATTGTGGCGACGATTGCCTCTGTCGGTCTCGCCCGAATGTCACCTGCCCCTGCACTGACCGATCTCGTGAAGACCGAGGTGGCGGAAAGCCGGAGCCTGCGCTTTGAAGATGCGGCAGATGGAAGCGTACATATTTTTGACGCGCAAACCGAGGAAACGGTCGCCATTGCAGCGCCTGGTACAAACGGCTTCTTGCGCGGCATGATGCGCGGCATGATGCGGACACGTAAACAATATGGCGCCTCTTTAACGGCGCCCATGCTGTTGGAGCGTCTCTCGAACGGCATGGTTTTGCTGATCGATGAGGAAGATAAAATTACGCTCGATTTGGATGCCTACGGCCATACCAATGCCGACGTCTTTAAAGCCTTTCTCAAAAGCCAATCCAATCTTTCGAACCAAGGAGGGCAGGGATGATGCTCAATCCATTCATGAAAGAAATCCGTGAGGACGTGATGTGCACGGTCCATGTGGTCAACACATTCGAGAGTCTTGCGGCGCATGTCGAGTTGGATGGTGATGTGACCGTACGCCCCGGCGATGAAGTCCTTGTCCATGGCAAAGAAATTCGCGTGCCTTATGGCGAGACCCGGATTGAACGCCGGCAGGCGACGATCCGTCGCGCGGGTTGGTTTGAGCAACAATGGGTAAAGTTGACCGGTGACCTTGAGTTTATGGAATTACTTGAATTCAGCTTCTCGGGAGAAGAGCTATGACGATTGAACGCTTGGGAATTTCTTCGCGCGACACCAACCTCATGGCCCAAGAAAGCACGGTTCTAAGCCCGCGCTTTTATACAACCGATTTTGATGCGCTTGATCGTATCGATGTCACACCCGTTCGCGAAGAATGGGATAAGCTGATTGGTGAAATGCGATCAGACCCTAATAAGACACACTTTAAGCGTTCGGAAGAATGGGATGATGTATCGCTCGCCGATCTTCCTGAAGGGCTTCGTAAGGAGTTCGTTGATTTTCTCGTATCCTCGCTGACGTCTGAATTTTCGGGCTGCATCCTCTATTCCGAAATGCGCAAGCGCGGGACCAATCCTGATATATGCGAGCTCTTTAAATTCATGGCACGTGATGAGTCGCGTCATGCCGGATTTATCAATGATACGCTGAAGGATTTCGATATTGGTATCGACCTTGGCTTCTTAACGAAGGCAAAGAAATATACCTATTTCCAACCTAAATTTATCTTCTACGCGACCTATTTGTCGGAGAAGATTGGCTATGCGCGGTATATTACGATCTTCCGCCAATTGCAGGCCAATCCGGATCGTCGCTTTCATCCAATTTTCAAATGGTTTGAAAAATGGTGCAATGACGAATTCCGCCATGGTGAAGCCTTTGCGCTTTTGATGCGCGCCAATCCGCATCTGCTGGAAGGCGTCAATAAATACTGGGTGAAATTCTTCCTCTTGGCCGTTTTTGCTACCATGTATGTGCGCGATCATCAGCGCCCCTATTTCCATGAGGCTTTGGGTATAAGCATCAAGGATTACGACGATAAAGTCTTCCGCATCACGACGGAAATTTCACGACAAACCTTCCCGCTTGAACTCGATCTCGATCACCCCGCTTTCTATGCAGGGCTTGATCGTTTGCTTGAGATCAGCGAGCGGGCAGCGAAGATCCAAGCCAAAGGTGGCATTGCGGCAAAGCTCAATAAAATTACAACAGCTGCAGCTGCAGGCCTCACCTTCCTTCGCCTCTATATGATCCCGGCTAAGAAAAAAGGTCTCAATGCCGATATTCGTCTTGCACCTACCTGGTAGATAAAACGGAATAACGATGATGCAATACGCCGTTCCCGTCTTAGCTGCTCTTTTCATCTGGTGGTTCACCACCGGCACGATTTTCTATTTGGATAATCTGCCGGCGCGAACCTTCAAATGGAGCATGCTGGGCGCGACCGGTTTATTGCTCATCGCTCTCGTTGTGATCCGCGATACGGCCACCACAAATGATACGCTGTCGGTCTATATGGCTTTTACGGCAGGCCTATTGGCTTGGGGCTGGCAGGAGATCAGCCTCTATCTCGGCTTTGTCACAGGAATTCGCAAACATCGGTGTGAGGACGGTTGCTCGGGCCTCAAGCATTTCTGGCATGCCATTGAAGCCAATCTCTGGCATGAAATAGCCATTATTGTGGTCGCTATAGCGATTGCAATGATCACCTATGGTACCGAAAATCAGATAGCGCTTTGGACCTATGGATTGCTCTGGAGCATGAATTTAAGCGCACGGCTCAATGTGTTTTTAGGCGTTCGGAACGTGTCCGAGGAATTCGTACCCGCGCATATGGAAGTGCTGAAGAGCTTTCTCAACAAGCAACCTATGAATTTGCTCTTCCCCCTCTCGGTTACTCTCGCCACAACAGGAACGTTTTTTCTGGTTGGCAAAGTATCCGATGCAGCCACCGAAACTGAAAGCTTAGGCTTTGTCCTGTTAGCTACGATGATGGCATTGGCCCTCGTTGAACACTGGATGCTGGTTCTGCCGCTTCCTTTTGAAAAGCTTTGGAATTGGAGCTTACCAAAACGCTCCAATCGGACACTGTCACGCTTTCGTGCTGATCATCCGGTTGAATTTGCGACGATTAAAACAACTCTAACGCCTAAACCCGATCTTCCTTGCTGTTAAACTGATCATTTCTTGGGATTCTAGCGATGAATTACGAAGCCTTCTTTAAGAACGAACTTGATACGCTCCGCAACGATGGACGCTATCGCGTTTTCGCCAATTTAGAGCGCAAAGCGGGTGGCTTCCCGTCTGCTATTCATCGTTCTGAAAAGGGCGAGAGCGATATTCGGGTTTGGTGCTCGAATGATTATCTCGGCATGGGTCAAAATCCAGCCGTTCTCAAGGCGATGCATGATACGATTGATCTGTGTGGCGCAGGCGCAGGCGGCACACGCAATATATCGGGTACCAATCGGTTCCACGTTGAACTCGAAAAAGAACTCGCGGATTTGCATGGCAAGGAAAGCGCGCTGCTGTTCACCTCGGGCTATGTTTCAAACTGGGCAGCGCTTGGAACCCTTGGTGCATTGATTCCAAACTGCATCATTTTATCGGATGCTGGAAACCATGCCTCGATGATCGAAGGGATCAAACACAGCCGCGCCGAGCGTCATATTTTCAAGCATAATGATGTCGCCGATTTGGAGCGTATCCTGAAGACGCTTGATCCTGAGCGTCCAAAATTGATCGCGTTTGAATCGGTCTATTCGATGGATGGCGATATTGGTCCAATCAAGGAGATTTGCGATCTCGCCGATCAATATGGTGCGATGACATATCTCGATGAAGTTCACGCTGTTGGCATGTATGGGCCACGCGGCGGCGGAATTGCTGAGCGTGAGGGCTTGATGGATCGGATTACGGTCATCGAAGGCACACTTGGTAAAGCCATTGGTGTTGTTGGCGGCTATATCGCGGCATCGGAAGCGCTGTGCGATTTTATTCGCAGCTTTGCCTCTGGCTTTATTTTTACAACCGCACTCCCTCCAGCGGTCGCAGCAGCGGCAGCCGCCTCTATCCGTCATCTGAAGACGTCCAATGATGAACGGACGGGACAGCGCGATCGGGTGCAGCGTTTACGCATGAAGCTCGATGCAGCAGGCGTTCCCTATATGCGTAACGATAGCCATATTGTTCCGGTGATGGTGGGCGATGCTAAAAAATGCAAATGGATCAGCGATCTGCTGATGGACCGTTACGGCATCTATATTCAGCCGATCAACTATCCAACAGTACCACGCGGAACGGAACGGTTACGCATTACCCCGACACCGCTTCACTCGGATGCGGATATCGATCATCTTGTTGGCGCTTTATCGGAACTTTGGTCACACTGCGCTCTTAATCGGGCGGTCGCATAAAGAAGCTCAATTCACTGGGCGTTGATCAAGCGCGATCAGCGCAATAAAGGCGAAGAGTATGGGAAACGCTAAAGTGTCAGACATAACCATCCCGATAAAGATGGTTATCGTATCCATGGACACCAACATGGCAAGCGCAGCCATGCGTGCGTTTCAAAGCTTACGTCGTGACTATCCTGGTTTGACGCTCACCCTTCATGGGGCATCTGAGTGGATTGATCGACCGGAAAAGCTCGAACGGTGTCGTGCGGATATTTTATCGGCTGATATCGTTATAGCGGCCATGTTGTTCATGGAAGATCACTTCAAGCCTGTGATCAATGAATTGATCGCAAGGCGCGATTCAGCTGACGCGATGGTCTGCCTGTTATCCGCAAGCGACGTCATGAAAATGACCCGTATGGGTCATTTCAAGATGGATGGTGAGCCGGGTGGTATTGCGGGCCTGCTTAAGAGATTGCGGGGCGGCTCAAAGGACAAGCCAGCTTCCGCTGGTGCTCAGCAGATGAAAATGCTGAAGCGTCTACCGCAGATCTTACGCTTTATCCCTGGCACGGCGCAGGATGTGCGTGCGTATTTTCTGGCCCTTCAATATTGGCTCGCTGGTTCAGATGATAACATCGCCAATCTCGTGCGTATGATCATTGATCGTTACGCCGCAGGGCCTCGTAAAGCCTTGCGCGGACGGGTCAAAGTCAACCCGCCGATCGAATATCCCGAGACCGGTGTCTATCATCCCAAAATGGCTGGCCGCATGGGAACGGATGCGAGCAAATTGCCACGCATTGCAGGGCGTCGCGGGACGGTTGGTCTTCTGGGTCTGAGGTCCTATATGCTCGCGGGCAACAGCAAGCATTATGATGGCGTAATCGAAGCGCTAGAGGCGCGGGGGTTAAATGTTATCGTGGCCTTTGCATCGGGCCTTGATAATCGCCCGGCGGTTGAAAACTATTTCATGAAAGACGGCCGGGCTACGGTTGATGCCGTTGTTTCGCTCACGGGTTTCTCGCTCGTAGGGGGCCCCGCCTATAATGACGCGCAAGCAGCCGATGATCTGTTGGCTAAACTCGATGTGCCTTATATCGCGGCTCACCCTGCTGAAATTCAAACGCTTGAACAATGGGGCGCTTCTGATCGCGGCCTGTTGCCCGTTGAATCGACCATCATGGTGGCTATTCCGGAATTGGATGGCGCAACAGGCCCTATCGTCTTTGGCGGCAGGTCGGATAATTCGGGCCTTGCGTGCAAAGGCTGTCATCGCGGATGTGTTTTCCCAGCAGGAGAAAATGAGCGCAATATGCAAAGCTGCATCGAGCGCTCGGAAATGTTAGCCGCGCGCGTTGATCGCTTGGTCTCGCTGCGTCAAACGCCCATTGCGGAACGAAAAATAGCTCTCGTTATTTTCAATTTTCCACCTAATGCGGGTAATACCGGAACAGCCGCCTATTTATCGGTATTCGAGTCGCTTCATAAAACGCTCATAGCGATGAAGGCCGAGGGCTACACGGTCGAGGTTCCTGCCTCGCCTGAAGTGCTGCGCGAAGCCGTCGTCAATGGTAACCGCGAACGATATGGCGCGGATGCGAATGTGCATTTCCGCATTCCAGTCGATAACCATGTTCGGCGCGAGCGTTGGTTGTCGGAGATTGAAGCACAATGGGGTCCAGCACCTGGCAAGCAGCAAAGCGATGGCGGGTCGATTTTTGTGCTCGGTCTTGAGCTCGGTAATGTCTTTATCGGTATCCAACCGGCATTTGGATATGAAGGCGATCCGATGCGCCTTTTGTTTGAAAAAGGGTTTTCGCCAACGCATGCCTTTTCGGCGTTTTATCGTTGGCTGCGCGAAGATTTCGGCGCCAATGCTGCGCTTCATTTTGGCACCCATGGCGCCCTCGAATTCATGCCAGGAAAGCAGACGGGACTAACGGCCAAAGATTGGCCGGACCGGATGATTGGGGACCTCCCGAATTTCTATCTCTACGCCGCCAATAACCCATCCGAAGGCGCTATTGCGAAACGCCGAGGCGCGGCTACCTTGATCAGCTATATGACGCCGCCGATTGCCCATTCGGGCCTCTATCGTGGCTTGCTTGATCTTAAAGGATCGATTGAAAGTTATCGCACCGTATTGGCCGATGGCGCCGAGCCGGATCAGGAATTAATTGCCCTTATTCAAAGCCAAGCCGCTCTTGTCGATTTGGCATCGGCCGAGCCTGCATGGGGTAGCGAGGCCAGCGCTAAAATCGATGAACTCGGTAAAGCCATTCTCGAACTTGAATATACGCTTATTCCGCATGGGCTGCACGTCGTCGGCGAACCTTTATCGCCCGAGCAGCGCATTGAAATGCTTGAAGCGGTGGCTGATGCTTCGCACAGTATTCGCTTTGATCGTTCAATCGTTGAGTCGATTGCAAAAGGAGCATCACCCGATTCATTATCGGGCCAGCTCGATCAGGCGCAGCATGCCAATCAATTGGAAGCGTTAAAAACATTATCGGATACCAATCGCTGGCTTTCTGACGATCATGAAATCCCTGCTATGATGCGGGCGCTTGATGCGCGCTTTATCCGCCCTGCACCGGGTGGGGATGTGTTGCATAATCCTACCGTCATGCCGACAGGTCGTAATCTTCATGGACATGATCCTTTTCGGTTGCCAAGCGCATACGCGATGAAGGATGGCGCGCGGCAGGCCGAGAAGATATTGAACCGCCACATTGAAGATACGCAGAATATGCCCGAGACGGTGGCCATTGTCTTATGGGGCACGGATAATCTTAAAAATGAAGGCGCTCCAATTGCCCAAGCCTTAGCGCTTATGGGTGCACAGCCTCGGTTTGATGGTTATGGGCGGTTGGTTGGTGCGCAGCTGATCCCGCTTGATCAATTAGGGCGGCCCCGTATTGATGTGATGTGCACGTTGTCGGGCATTTTCCGCGATCTCTTACCGTTGCAAATCAAACTCTTGGCAGAGGCCGCCTATTTTGCCGCTATTGCTGATGAGCCCTTGGATAAAAACTTCATCCGTAAACACGCCCTAGCTCATCAGGCTGAGCATGGCTGCGATATGGAAACAGCGAGCCTGCGCGTTTTTGGCAATGCCGATGGCGCGTATGGATCGAACGTCAATCATCTTATTGAAAACAGCCGTTGGGATGAGGAAGATGAATTGGCCGAAACTTATACCCGCCGAAAGAGCTTTGCTTATGGCGTGAATGGTAGACCAACACAGCAAACCGCCGTTCTAAATGGTATTTTATCAAAGGTTGATTTCGCCTATCAGAATCTCGACTCGGTAGAGTTGGGCGTCACAACCGTTGATCATTATTTCGATACGCTTGGCGGTATCAGCCGCGCCGTGCGTCGTGCAAAGGGCGGCGAGACGGCTGCCGTTTATATAAGCGATCAAACGCGTGGCGATGGTGTGGTGCGCACCTTGTCGGAACAAGTATCGCTTGAAACCCGTACCCGTATGCTCAACCCGAAATGGTATGATGGCATGTTAAGCCATGGTTATGAGGGCGTTCGGCAGATTGAAGAACATATAGCCAATACGGTTGGCTGGTCTGCGACTACTGGTGAAGTTCAGCCATGGGTTTATCAGCAATTGACGCAAACTTTTATGCTTGATCCGGAAATGCGCGAGCGGTTAGCGGCCCTTAATCCCACGGCTTCAGCCAATATGGCCAATCGTTTACTCGAAGCCCATCGCCGGAATTATTGGAACCCGGATGACGCTACGCTCGAAGCGCTCAAAAACGCCAGCGAGGACCTTGAGGATATTTTAGAAGGCGTCCGCGAAAGTGCCGCCGCGTGACGGCATGATCCTGAACGCCTGGAGCAGCGTATAAAGGCCATGCAACAGGAAAAGCGCACAATGGTCGTCTGGCTCGGGATATGGGCAATTGCCGCAACACTCATGATTGCGGTTGATATGGTTTGGCTGACATGGCTCGGCCGCGGCTTTTACATGCAGGAAATTGGCGATATTTTATTGGATACGCCCAATCTTCCCGCGGCGCTCGCCTTTTACGGGCTATATAGCGTGGGTGTAGTGGTCATCATCATCGCGCCCGCCATCGAGGCCCAATCCGTGCTGCGCGCTTTGCTCTACGGGCTATTGTTTGGGCTTGTCGCCTATGGCACCTATGATTTGACCAATCTCGCCGTGATGAAGGGTTTTACCACCAAAATTGCCTTGATCGATATGGCCTGGGGTGGCGTAGTGACAGGCTTTGTCAGTGCCGCGACGGTTAGAATAGCAACCGCGCTTGGATGGTAGTCTAAAAGACCACGGGATATGCGCTTCTTCTGGATCGTCTCATACTTGACCCGTATCGCCTGAAGCGGGCAAACACGCTTTTTATAAAAGGCATCTTTGGTTCATCATCTGTCGAAAGAGTGGTTCCCATGTCTCGCACCCTGATTGCTCCCTCTGTCCTCTCCGCTGATTTTTCGAAACTGGGCGACGAGGTTGAAGCCGTTGTTAAAGCGGGTGCGGATTGGATTCATCTCGATGTTATGGATGGTCATTTTGTACCGAACATCACCTTTGGCCCACCCGTGATCAAAGCCATCCGCAACCGCACGGACAAGATTTTTGATTGTCATCTGATGATCGCACCCGCCGATCCCTATCTCGCCGCCTTCGCGGATGCCGGATGCGATTATATTACCGTTCATGCCGAGGCAGGACCGCATCTCGACCGCTCGCTGCAAACCATTCGTGCTTTGGGTAAAAAGGCAGGCGTATCACTTAATCCATCAACGCATGAAAGCGTTATTGAATATGTGCTCGACCGTCTCGACCTTGTATTGTTGATGACGGTCAATCCCGGTTTCGGCGGACAGGCCTTTATTCCCTCGGTGATCGAGAAAGTCGGACGCGTAAAGAAGATGATCGGCACACGCGATATTCGGATTGAAATCGACGGCGGGGTGACGCCTGAAACAGCACCATTGCTGACGGCTGCAGGCGCGGATGTGCTGGTAGCAGGGTCAGCCGTGTTTAAGGGCGGACCTTCGGCTTATGCAGCAAACATAACGGCCATTCGTACCGTGGCGGATGCTGCCGCGCGATAAAGGATAGTGAAGTAATCTATCCGTCATTGCGAG
>DAIOVR010000014.1:20798-27657 GCA_036758905.1 Beijerinckiaceae bacterium
CGAACGCGAAGCAACCCAGCTAGTGGAACGTCAAAAAAGTGCGGTGTTGCAACTGCGCTTTTTCTTTCAATATCAGCTGGTTTGCTTCGCGTTCGCTCGCAATGACGGTTATGGTTGTTTCGCGTTTTTCACCGGGCAATGACGAAAAAAAGCGGGCGGAGACTAGCCCCACCCGCTTTCATTGTTAATCGCTCAAAGAGCTTAGAACAGCCCCTCAACCTCACCTGCATCATTCAACCGGATGACTTCGGCTGATGGTACCTTCGGCAGGCCCGGCATGGTCATGATCTCGCCGCATATGGCGACGATGAACCCTGCACCGGCGGAGAGGCGTACTTCACGCACGGGGATAGAATGGCCTGTGGGTGCGCCACGCACATTCGGATCCGTCGTAAAGGAGTATTGCGTCTTCGCCATGCAGACGGGGAGGTTGCCATAGCCAGCTGCTTCCCAGACTTTCAGCTGATCGCGGATGGACTTGTCGGCGATGACCGCATCGGCGTGATAAATCTTCTTAGCCACTGTTTCGATTTTCTCAAACAGAGGCATCGCGTCCGGATAGAGTGGCTGGAAGTTCGCAACGCCCGATTCCGCAAGTGCTACAACCTTGTGGGCCAGCTCTTCGATACCGGCTGAGCCATGTGCCCAATGCTTGCAAAGAATGGCTTCTGATCCTTGCGAGGCGACGAAGTCTTTAACGGCTTGGATTTCCGCGTCAGTATCGGAGAAGAAGTGATTGATGGCAACAACAACCGGAACGCCAAAGCCCTTGGTGTTGGCGATGTGACGCCCCAAATTGGCGCAGCCCTTTTTAACGGCTTCCACATTCTCGGTGCCAAGATCGGCCTTAGCCACGCCGCCATTCATCTTCATGGCGCGGACGGTGGCGACAATGACGGCGGCTGATGGCTTCAAGCCAGCCTTGCGGCACTTGATGTCGAAGAATTTTTCAGCACCCAAATCAGCGCCGAAGCCCGCTTCCGTCACAACGTAATCGCCGAGCTTCAATGCAGCCGTCGTTGCGATGACCGAGTTACACCCATGCGCGATATTGGCGAACGGGCCGCCATGCACGAAAGCCGGATTGTTCTCGAGCGTCTGCACGAGGTTTGGCTGCATGGCGTCCTTTAAAAGAACAGCCATCGCACTGTCGGCCTTGATGTCGCGGCAATAGATCGGCGTCTTGTCGCGGCGATAGGCCACGACAATATCACCCAAGCGCTTTTGCAGATCCATGAGATCCTTCGAGAGGCAGAGGATCGCCATGACTTCGGAGGCAACCGTAATATCAAAGCCCGTCTGGCGCGGGAAACCGTTCGACACACCACCGAGCGACACGACGATATCGCGCAGCGCGCGATCGTTCATATCCATCACGCGGCGCCACACCACGCGGCGTTCGTCAATGCCGAGGTCATTGCCCCAATAGATGTGGTTATCAATCATAGCCGAGAGCAAATTATGCGCCGAGGTGATGGCGTGGAAATCGCCCGTGAAATGCAGGTTCATTTCTTCCATCGGTACGACTTGCGCATAACCGCCGCCTGCGGCGCCGCCCTTCATGCCGAAATTCGGGCCGAGCGAGGCTTCGCGGATGCAGACAATCGCCTTTTTGCCGATACGGTTAAGGCCATCGCCCAGACCGACCGTCGTGGTCGTTTTACCTTCGCCTGCTGGCGTCGGGTTAATGGCGGTAACAAGAATGAGCTTGCCGTCTTTGCGGCTTTCGAGCGACTTTAAAAAGCTCTGGCTGACTTTCGCTTTGTCGTGGCCATAAGGGAGCAAATCTTCTGCGGGGATACCGAGCTTGGCACCAATCTCCATGATAGGTTTCTTTTTTGCCTCGCGTGCAATTTCAATATCCGTCTTAACCGCCATTTTCTGCTCCCGTTTCACTAGGACTGCGCCTAAATTTCTTATCTTCGTCTTGCCGGAAAGCGAGCGTTCAGGCTATCTAATTTCCGTCAGTAACTTGTGCTAGACGGGCAAAATTAGGCTCGGTTTGATAGTGCGATATCTTAACGGCGTCACTCGATGGCGATTATTGAATAGTAAGGTGCCTAAATGGGAATTTCGCCACAGCTCGAAAACAAACTTCAGCTCCCTGCCATTGCGGCCCCGCTGTTCTTGGCTTCAGGCCCGGACCTTGTCGTTGAAACCTGTCGGGCTGGGATGGTCGGCACATTTCCCGCGCTTAATCAGCGAACAACCGATGGGTTCGAGGAATGGCTCCATGAGATCGAGAAGCGTTTATCGGCAGAGTCAAAGGCGGCACCCTTCGGTGTCAATCTGATCGTCCATAAAACCAATACGCGGCTCGCTCAGGATCTTGATTGCGTCGTCAAGCATCGGGTCCCGATTGTCATCACATCGCTCGGCGCGGTGCGCGATGTGGTTGATGCCGTCCATTCTTATGGCGGCTTGGTCTTCCATGACATTATCAGCCGCCGCCATGCAGAGAAGGCGAGCGAGGCTGGCGTCGATGGACTCATTGCCGTCTGTGCCGGTGCGGGCGGGCATGCGGGTAATCTCAACCCCTTTGCATTGCTGCACGAAGTGAAATCCGTTTTTTCCGGCACGGTGATTTTATCAGGCTCACTCAGTACCGGTCGCGATATTGCCGCTGCGCGTTTAATGGGCGCCGATTTGGCCTATCTTGGCACGCGCTTTCTCGCGACCAAAGAGGCGATGATCGAGAAAGCCTATCAACAGATGATCCTCGATTCACGCGCTTCCGATATCATCTACACGCCCAATATATCAGGCGTGAATGCCAATTTCATGCGCGAGAGCATTAAGGCTGCGGGGCTTGATCCCGATCATCTCCCGCCGCATGGCAAGCTCGATATGGGGTCGGAAGCCAAGGTTTGGAAAACGATTTGGTCAGCAGGGCAGGGCGTTGGTGCCATTTCCGAAGTCATCAGCGTGGCCGAGTTATGCGATCAATTCTTGAACGATTATCGCAAGGCTATGCGTGAGGCAGCGCAAGATCCATTTATTTGAAGGCCGCCCAATCTAGAGCATGGTAAAACCTTCAAAAAAAGGAAGTCCATCATCGTTTTTATTAATGCAATTTCAGCTTGGGTCTAACCACTTGATTGACATGGCCGATAAGGATTAGCAGCAAGCCTTTGAACCAACCATGAATACCGATGAGATGCATGCGATAAAGAGAAATATACGCAAGGCGCGCGAAATATCCTTCAATCGCCATGCGGCCGCCGACGAGATTACCCATCAAGCTTCCAACGGTAGAAAAACGACTGAGCGAGATGAGCGAACCGCGGTCTTGATAGACGAAATTCTCAAGAGGCTTTTTTTCAATCAAGCCGATCAGATTCCGAAATACCGTTTTCGACATTTGCGCTGCCGATTGCGCACGCGGCGGAACGGGCTTGCCGGTATCGGGCATGATGCAATTGCAACAATCACCCATCGCAAAGATATGATCATCAATGGTGGTTTGTAAGGTCTGGCGTACCTTGATTTGATTGTTCGGGGTCATTTCCAATCCATCGAGCCCGCCAGCAATCGCCGGACCACGAACACCCGCCGCCCATAAAATAAGATCAGCTTTCACAGCCTCACCCGACCGCGTCACGAGCTGACCAGCTTCGGCGCGGGTGACTTGCGTATTGGTACGCACATCAACGCCTAGCGCTTCCAATTCGGCCTTTGCAGAAGCTGCGAGTTTTTCAGGCAAGGCTGGTAATATGCGCGGGCCAGCTTCAATGAGCGTGACACGCAAACGACTTTCGTCAAACACTTCTAGTCCATAATGACGCAAGGCTGAGGCGGAATTATATAATTCAGCGGCCAATTCAACACCCGTTGCACCACCCCCCACAATGGCAATATCTACCGTCGCCGTTGATGTCGGATCAACACTTAAGGTTCGTGATACACGCAGGCAGTGGTTCAGCAGTTTTGTCCTGAAGCGATCGGCCTGCATACGGTCTTCAAGAAACAAACAATGTTCTTTGACACCCGGTGTTCCAAAATCATTGGAGACCGCACCAAAAGCCAAGACAAGATAATCATAACGGATGCGATGTCGGGCAATGATTTCTTTGCCCGCCTCATCAGAAATGGGTGCGATAACCACTTGCCGATTGGCGCGATCAATCGTCTCTAAGCTGCCATAAAAAAACCGGTATCCCCATCGGTGGCCATGGCTCCGATAGCCAACTTCATCAAGATTGGCATCGAGGGATCCGGCAGCAACTTCATGCAATAAGGGCTTCCAAATATGCGTTTGGTTGCGCTCAACAAGAATAATATCATAGTCATCCCGCCCAAATTTATCGCCGAGGCGCCGGACCAATTCCAATCCACCGGCCCCGCCACCGACAACAACAATTTGGGTTTTCATCGCTTGGCGGCCTCTCATTAATTTCGTACAGGGTGAATTGTAAAATGTTCAGTAACACGAAATATCGTGTTAGCTTGCCATAGAAAATATGCCATTGGTTTGACGGCTCATAATCTCCTCGAGCGCATGGAGCAAGCGATCAACATTTTCTGCTCTTGCTCCTTCACCCATCAGACCTACGCGCCATATCTTTCCGGCAAGCGGACCAAGCCCCGCTCCAATCTCGATATTGAAATCATTAAGCAGAGAGGCCCTAAGCGGAGCATCATTGGCCGTTGTAGGAATTTTGATCGCGTTTAATTGAGGCAGGCGATATGGCTCCTCAACCAGAAGCTCAAGGCCTATAGTCGTAATTCCGTCGAGCAAACGCAGATGCGCTGCCCGATGCCGATCAAAGGACGCCTCAAGGCCTTCCAAATGTAGCCTGCGCAACGATTCATGCAACGCATATAGGCTATTAACAGGAGCCGTGTGGTGATAGGCGCGCGCTTTGTCTCCGCCCCAATAAGCCATCACTTGGGTAATATCTAAAAACCAAGAGAGAACCGGCGTTTTACGCTGTTTGACATGTTCGACAGCGCGCGGACTAAACGAGACCGGCGATAGGCCGGGCGGGCAGCTCAGGCATTTTTGGCTACCTGAATAAACCGCGTCGATACCCCATTCATCAAGTTTGATGGGTATACCTGCAAGAGAAGTTACCGCATCCATTATGGTCAAGGCGCCATGTTTACGCGCTATAGCAGCAATCGCGCTCGCATCCGATTGAACACCTGTTGATGTTTCGGCATGAACAAAGCCCACAAATTTAATGTCCTTGTGATGCACTAAAGCATCTTCGATGGCTTGAGGATCAACCGGTGTACCCCAGACAAAATCAAGCGGGATGACCTGCGCGCCACCCCGCAACGCGACTTCACACATGCGGGTGCCAAATACGCCATTACGCGCAATCAGAATTTTATCGCCCGGTTCAATCAAATTCAGCAGGCACGCATCCATACCAAGGCTTCCTGGCCCTGCCACCGCGAAGGTGGCTTCATTTGTTGTGGCAAAGGCCATTTGAAGCATTGTCTTGATTTCAGACATGAGGCCGATGAAAGACGGATCAAGATGTCCGATGGTTTGCCCGGCCATGGCCATAAGGACTTCAGAGGCCACTGGAGAAGGTCCAGGTCCGAGTAAAAGGCGCGTTGGCGGCAAAAAGGACTCACGGAAGCTACGATTCATGATGATTTCCCCGAATTATAATTTTTATGAAAGCAATTAAGGCCGGGAGGCTGAATTGAACGCGGCCAAACCGGGAATGCAACGCTATTGCCAATTAAACGGATGAAGGTGCGAATTGGATTACGTGGGAGGGGATGATTT
Source organism: Beijerinckiaceae bacterium (assembly GCA_036758905.1). Lineage (GTDB taxonomy): Bacteria > Pseudomonadota > Alphaproteobacteria > Rhizobiales > Beijerinckiaceae > CAIUPE01. The sequence continues at coordinate 26,542 of DAIOVR010000014.1, forward strand.
CAGAAATTTATACTTAAACCGATGATATGAGCCAAAACTGGCTGGAACCTGTTTAACTTGCGTTACCCTCTGGGGGGACTACGCTATCGATAATAACCAGCTCTAATGTAATGATCATTCATTCGTTGCTTATGGGGTTTGGGTTGCCGGTCGAACAGTGAGCTTATAACCTATTTTCTTACGATGAGATATTGTGGGCAATATGTACCGCCGCTCAATATGCCCATAATTTTTGCCTCTAATCCACCATCATCAAAGTGAATAGATTTTGGCTTCCAGCTTTCAATCTCTTTCATATAGTCTGGCACAAACGATATATCAGCGAGTGCGAGAACACCATCCGATTTAAGAACACGCCACATCTCCTGCAACGCGTTACTTCTGTCGTTCTGTTCTTCAATATTGTGAATGACCCAATGGGACACAACAATATCAAACGACTGGTCGGCAAATGGTATTTGCCTTGCATCACCTGTTCTAATTTGAACTCTATCCGCAACACCTGCGATTTCGGCATTTTCTATTGCGGCATCTGGCGAATTGTTGGCTTGGTCTTCGTTCTTCCAAATATCTATGCCATAAGCTTTTCCTGATTTTAGCCTTTTAGCTGCACCAATCAGTAATAATCCTCGGCCGCATCCAACATCCAAAACGGTTTCATCACCATTCCATTTGCGGACATTATCAATTTGGTTCATCAGGATTTCGCAGGTGCGGAGCTTTCCTATCCGGCTTGACCAAACCATATAGGAACCCATTCCGAGCCCATAGGCGGTAATGATGGCAGCGATGCTATCCAGTACCAATGAGAGGGGATTTGATAAAAAAATAGATGATAGGATGGATACAAGAAACCCAAATATACCGATGCCAAACATGCCATAGCAAATCGCTGGCGCATCAAGACCATAATTGATTTTAGCTCGTGTCATTGGCAGGCCTACAATATGTTCATCCGTAGTTCGGAAGTACGGGTAAGACGGTAGGCTGGATGTCATTTATAATTTTCGTGCAGTGCCTAAAATTGATTTTTCTTGTGATTACATTAGCCAATCAATGCCTATCGAATTATGCTCTATACAACCACTAACGATGGGATCGTTAAGCTTTTTGTTT
>DAIOVR010000015.1:0-24216 GCA_036758905.1 Beijerinckiaceae bacterium
ACATCTCGATTTCTTGAACATCATCAAAGGTCATATCGATACCGATGAGGCGCTCTCACATGTCATTCCGGGCATGGGAACGCCGTCAGCGCCAAGTCTCGATTTTGCGGGTGAAATTAGGGAAGAGACTAAATTTCCGGTTTTTCATGCAGCACGCATTCAGGATGTTGCAACCGCACGTCATGCGGTAGCGACTGGCAAACTCGATATGGTGGGTATGACGCGCGCCCATATTGCTGATCCGCACATTGCTAAAAAGGTAATGGAAGGCCGCGAACATGAAATCCGACCCTGCGTTGGCATGGGCTATTGCATCGACCGGATTTATTTTGGCGGTGAGGCGTTGTGTATTCATAACGCTGCAACGGGCCGTGAAGCGACGATGCCCCATGTGGTCTCGAAGAGTGACGGCGCGCCGAAGCATATTGTTGTCATAGGTGCGGGTCCGGCAGGGTTGGAAGCCGCACGGGTGGCATCCGCCCGCGGCCACAATGTCACCGTGTTGGAAGCGTCTGATAAAGCGGGCGGGCAGGTTCTAATTACCGCGGGTCTTAAGCGCCGTCGTGAAATCATGGGTATAATTGATTGGCGCATGGCGGAATGTGAGCGGCAAGGCGTCTCGTTCCGGTTTAATATCTATGCCGAAGTAGAGGATGTGACGGCTTTAAACCCTGATGTTGTGATTATCGCGACGGGTGGTATGCCGAACACCTCTTTCCTGACCGAAGGCGAGGAGCTTGTTACGACGACGTGGGATATCCTATCTGGATCGGTAAAACCCGGCGAACATGTTTTGCTTTACGATGATAATGGCAATCATCCCGGCTTCACGACGGCAGAATTTTTGGCCGGTGCAGGAGCAAAGTTTGAAATCGCAACGCCCGAGCGTACATTGGCGCCTGAAGTAGGTGGCACGAATTACCCGATTTATTTCAAAGCCATTCATAAAGCCAATGCAACGATCAGCCTTAACCTGCGCCTTGAGGCGGTGAGGCGCGAGGGCAATCAATTGGTTGCAACGCTGCTGAATGATTACGACCGCTCACGTGTCGAGCGGCGGGTTGATCAGGTTGTGGTTGAGCACGGCACGGTAGCGAATGACGAGCTCTATATTGCCCTGAAACCATTGTCGCGTAATGGCGGTGAAGTGGATTATCGAGCGCTTGAAGCCGGGCGTCTGCAAACTGCGATTCGGAACCCCGATGGAGCGTTTACGCTATATCGGATTGGCGATGCGGTTGCCTCCCGCAATATCCATGCGGCGATTTATGATGCACTTCGATTGCTGAAGGATATGTGAGCGACCAAAGGCTATTCTCCCAAAGGCGGACTTTCAAAAGAATTGAAAGTCATCCGATAGCCCGCTACGACTAGGGAAAGTGTGGGAGAATGAGCGATGGTATCGTCGATTTATGATCGTGATCTGGATAAAAACCCAGCCAATTATCGGCCTTTAACCCCGACGGCGTTTTTAGAGCGTACGGCGGATGTTTTTCCGGATCATATTGCCATTATTCACGGAGCGCTTCGTCGAACCTATCGTGATTTTCATGCCCGTTCCAAACGATTGGCTTCAGCTCTCGTCAAGCGCGGTATTGGGCGCGGGGATACGGTTGCCGTGTTACTGGCCAATACGCCCGCTATGCTCGAATGCCATTACGGGGTGCCGATGACAGGGGCGGTTCTCAATACGCTCAATACTCGTCTTGATGCGGCCATTCTTGCCTTCTCGCTTGATCATGGCGAAGCCAAGATCGTGATTGTTGACCGCGAGTTTTCCAAGGTGATGAAGGAAGCTTTGGCGCAATGCCAAGCCAAGCCGCTTGTGATCGACTATGATGATCCAGAATTTACGGGCCCCGGCGAGCGTCTTGGTTCAATCGAATACGAAGAATTTTTGCGCGAAGGCAGCGAGGATTATGCACGTGCAGCGCCTGATGATGAATGGGATGCGATTTCGCTGAATTATACGTCGGGCACGACGGGCAATCCGAAAGGTGTCGTCTATCACCATCGCGGTGCTTATTTGTTGGCGCAAGGCAATGTGCTGACGTGTAATATGGCAAAGCATCCGGTTTATCTTTGGACCTTGCCGATGTTCCATTGCAACGGATGGTGCTTTCCATGGTCGATCTCGGTTGCGGCGGGAACACATGTCTGCTTGCGGCAAGTGCGCGCCAAGCTGATGTATGACGCGATTGCCGAACATAAGGTGACGCATTTGTGCGGTGCGCCGATTGTGATGTCGACGCTTCTCAACGCACCCGATGACGAGAAAAAGCCTCTGCCGCATGTGGTCGAATTTTTTACGGCTGCTGCTCCGCCTCCGGCGGCCGTTTTAGGCGCGATGAAGGTTGCAGGCTTTAATGTCACTCATCTTTATGGACTGACGGAGACCTATGGCCCCGCTGTGGTCAATGATTGGCAGTCCGATTGGGACGCGCTTGAGCCTGTAGCGCAAGCGGCTAAAAAATCCCGTCAAGGCGTACGTTATACCGCGCTTGAAGACCTCGATATTATAGATCCCGAAACAATGAAGCCTGTGCCAAAGGACGGTGAAACAATGGGTGAGGCCATGTTCGCTGGAAACGTGGTGATGAAGGGCTATCTTAAAAACAAAAAAGCGACCGATGATGCGTTTGCCGGTGGCTGGTTCCACTCCGGTGATTTAGGCGTTCGCCATCCTGACGGCTACATTCAACTGAAAGATCGCTCGAAAGACATCATCATTTCGGGCGGTGAGAATATTTCGTCTATTGAAGTAGAAGATGCACTGTTCAAGCATCCATCGGTGCAGGCGGCCGCAGTGGTCGCGCGTCCTGATGATAAATGGGGTGAAACGCCTTGCGCGTTCGTCGAGTTAAAGCCCGGCAAAACGGCAAGTTCAGAGGAATTGATCGCGTGGTGCCGCGAGCATCTTGCAGGCTATAAGATTCCGCGCACCATCGTGTTTGATGATTTGCCCAAAACATCAACGGGCAAGATACAGAAATTCGTGTTGAGAGATCGAGCGAAGGCGATGTGACGGGTTCGATTAATCGCCCGTTCCACCCAGACGCGTCGCAATTTCCTCGATGCGAGTGGCGGCGCTTGCAATAGCCGAAGCAATTTCAGCCTCGGTTTTGCTGGTTGCCTGTTCGATCATCATCCGATCATCTTTCAGGCTTGCAAGGTCAGCGGTGAGGGCGGCTACCTTGTTTTTGATTTCTTCGCGCTCGTCCATGAAGGTTATGGCTGCCATCACGACGAGGCGGCTGTCACCAATCTCGCCGAAGGCTACCCTCATCTCATTGATTTTACTGTCAAGCTCGGCTGCTAACCGGATCAGATGCGCTTCCTGACCGTCATTGCAAGCAATGCGGTAAATTTTATCGGCGACGGTGACGGTTACCTGACCCATACCAACCTCTATTCCCGCTGCCCGAGATCGCCCATGACTTCACGGACAAGCGTGGTTGCACGGTCAACGCGGCGGCCTAATTCACCGGTAATGGCATCCAAACGCGCGGCTTTGGCCAACGCGCCGTCAAGATCAAGGGCAATTTGCGCTCGATCATCCTGCATCACCGCAAGTTCGCGCTTGAGCGTTTCAATGGAACGATCGTCCTGCGCGCGGCGCGAAACAACGGCCTCAAGCGCGGTGACCGCATTCCTGAGCTGGCCTAAAGCCTGCGTAATGGCTGGAGAAACCGCCTTCGCCATATCCTCGCTTCACCTCATTGCTGACCCGCCAGAGCCGGCTAAAGCCGGAATCGTCGAGACGATTCAGCGTTCTCGGTGAAAGACTTTAGGTGACAACTGAAGCAAACGTCAATTGTGAGAGTTGCGCCGCTAACAGCCTATTTCCTCAATAGGCTGCATCCGGCATGGAGGCTTTCTTGCGGTCAATATAGTCGCGAAGCGCTTCGTCCACACCCGGATCAATCGCTGGAGCCTCATATTCCGTGAGCATCCGCTTCCAGATGGCGTTGGCGCGCTGGGAGTGATCCTTTCGGCCCTCCGCATCCCACTGCTCGAAGGAATTGTTGTCAGCAATAGGGGAACGGTAGAACGCGTTCTCGAAATTAGCCTGCGTATGTGCGGAGCCCAAGAAATGGCCGCCGGGAGGCACTTCACGGAAGGCTTCCATGGCTTGGCCGTTCTCGCTCATATCAATCCCCTTGGCGAGGACATGCATGGCGCCAAGCTGGTCCATATCCATAATCAGTTTTTCATAGGACGAGGCCAGGCCGCCTTCCATCCAGCCGGCAGCATGAAGCACGAAATTGGTGCCAGCGAGCAGCGTCGGCATCAAAGTATTGGCGCTTTCATAGGCCGCTTGTGCGTCCGGAAGTTTGGAGGCGCAAAGCGAACCACCTGTGCGGAACGGCATTTTCATGCGACGGGCGAGCTGGGCCGCGCCGAAAATCGCGAGCGAACCTTCCGGCGTGCCGAAAGTTGGCGCTCCCGACTGCATTGAGAGCGTCGAGACGAAAGTGCCGAAAATCACCGGAGCACCAGGGCGGACCAGCTGCACAAACGAGGTTCCCGCCCAAACTTCAGCCAAAACCTGTGTCAAAGTGCCAGCAATGGTCACGGGGCTCATGGCGCCGGACAAAATAAACGGTGTGATGATGCAGGCTTGGTTGTTGCGGGCATAGACTTCTGCCGCACCGAGCATTGTATTGTCCCACACCATCGGCGAGTTCGCGTTGATCAGCGATGTGCAGACTGTATTGTTTTGCAAGAAATCCTCTCCAAAGAGGATTTTCGACATGTTCACCGTATCCTGAGCGCGGTCAGGATGGGTTACCGAGCCCATATAGGCTTTGTCGGAATAGCGCATATGCGCGTAAACCATCTCCAAATGGCGCTTGTTGACGGGCAAATCGACCGGCTCGCATACCGTGCCGCCCGAATGGTGCATATTTGGGCTCATATAAGCGAGTTTTACGAAATTCTGGAAATCTTCAATCGTGCCGTAACGACGGCCTTTATCGAGATCATGCACGAAGGGTGAGCCGTAAACCGGCGCAAAAACTGTGTTTTTGCCGCCAATCTGGACATTACGGGCCGAATTGCGGGCGTGTTGGGTATATTCTGACGGTACTGTGGAGATCAGCTTTTTAGCCAAACCACGCGGAAAACGGACGCGTTCGCCTTGAATGTCGCAGCCCGCATCCTTCAACAATTTCAATGCGTTAGGGTAGTCGCGGAATTCAATGCCGATTTCTTCGAGTAGCGTTTCGGCATTATGTTCGATGATCTGCATTGCCTCTTCAGAGAGGAACTCGACCAAGGGGCTGTTGCGGGTGATGTAGGGAATGGAGGCGCCACCGCGTGTCGCGCGGGCCGAGCGGCGCGCTTCGCGGCCACGACGTTCATGATGCACTTCTGTGGTCGTATCGTTCATCGCCATTCTCCCAACCGAACATGCTCACGCTGTCGCGAGCCCGTTTCCGTTTTTAAGCGCCCAATTCGCTCGTGACTGCTTTATTCGCGTCACTTCTTGCCGGAGACCGTCATGTCCCATGAGGCAAGTTCATTTGAGACATGAGCCAATCCGAATTTTGCCTTCCGATTGCTATGGTGACGCGGGCGGAACATCCGGCGTCGAAATGTCGGTAGCACGATGTCGCCTGATCTAAGACGGTGAGGTAGGATAAGTAGGGCTATATTGGCTCATTTTATTATTTTTCGTTCAGGAGCATGCGCCATGAAATCAACCGCACGGGTCGTCGTTATTGGCGGAGGCGTTGTCGGCGTCGGAACGCTTTATCATCTGGCTAAAAAGGGCTGGACGGATGTTGCCCTGATTGAGCGCAAAGAACTGACCTCGGGCTCGACGTGGCACGCCGCGGGCCTCTTACCTTTGTTTAATATGAGCTATTCGGTTGGCCAGTTGCACAAATATTCGGTCAATCTCTATGGCAGCCTTGAAGCCGAGACCGGACAATCGGTCGGCTTCAAGAAAGTATCGAATATTCGTCTTGCGCGCACTAAAACGCGTTGGGACGAATTTATGTATTATGCCGGTGTGGCCGAAACGATTGGCGTCAAGGTCAATCGTTTAACTCCGGCTCAGGTCAAGGAAATCTGGCCGCTTTGTGAAACGGACGGCTTGCTCGGTGCCATCCAGCATCCGGATGATGGCTATATTCAGCCCGCCGACTTGACGCAGGCCTTCGCCAAAGGCGCGCGTAACCGCGGTGCTGAAATTTACCGCAACACGACGGTGATTGGTATTGAGCGGACACGTTCGGGAGAATGGTTGGTGAAAACCGACCACGGCGATATTACCTGCGAGCATATCGTTTCCGCCTCTGGCAATTTTGCGCGCCAGACGGGCAAAATGCTGGGTATCGATATTCCCGTTATCCCTGTCGAACATCAATATATTGTCACCGAACCGCATCCTTTGGTGCAAGAGCGCCATGCGAAGGGGCTTCCTGAAATGGGCGTGCTTCGAGAGGCTGATTCGTCTTGGTATCTGCGTGAGGAAGCCGGGGGCTTTATTCTCGGACCATACGAGAAAGGTGCGCCCGTCTGCTATGTCGATGGTCCATCCAAAGACTCAGAATATGAATTGTTCCAGGAAGATTTGGACCGTCTTGCGCCGCATATCGAAGCGGCTATTGCACGTGTTCCGGCTTTCGGCGAAGTGGGTGTGAAAAAAGTATATAATGGCGCCATCGCCTATACGCCCGATGGCAACCCGATTGTTGGCCCAGCTTGGGATGTACCGAATGTTTGGCTGAATGAAGGTCATAGCTTCGGTGTGACGGCTGCGGGTGGTGCCGGCTGGCAGCTCGCGGAATGGATCGTTGATGGTGAATCAACCGTTGATATGATGGGCGTCGATCCGCGTCGTTTCGGCCCTTATGCGGGTCGCGGCTATTTGAAGCAAAAGAATGAAGAAGCCTATGCCAATGTGTTCACGCCGCATTTTCCGGATGAAGAACGCGTTGCGGCACGGCCTTTAAAAACGGCACCTTGCTATGACCGGATGAAGGCGCTCGGTGCCGTGTTCGGATCGGTCTATGGCTGGGAGCGGCCCAATTGGTTCGCACCAGCGGGTTATGAAGTCTCAGCCGCCGAGCTCAATGTTGACGATGTCCTCACCAACGAAAACCACGCCCCTCCAGCGGAGGATGGCAAGATCAAGGAAAAATGGAGCTTCCGTCGTTCCAACTATTTCCCGTTTGTTGGTGAAGAGTGCAAAGCGGTCACAAGCGGTGTCGGGTTGCAGGATATGTCGGCCTTTGCGAAATGTATCGTGTCTGGTCCGGGCGCTCGCGCTTGGCTTGATTCCATTCTCGCCAATCGAATTCCAAAAAAGCAGGGCCGTGTAGCGCTGACGCATCTTTTGTCCAAGAATGGCGGGGTGCGGGCGGAATTTACGGTTTATGAAAGTGCACCGGATGTATTCTACCTCGTCTCGGCGGGAGCTTTGGAGCGGCATGATCACGACACGTTGAAAAAGCTTTTGCCGAGCGATGGCAGCGTGAAGTTCACGCCGATCACGACGGCTTATGGCGTGCTTGTATTGGCCGGTCCAAAATCGCGCGAAGTGCTTCAGACCTTAACGGATGCGGATTTGTCGAACGAGGCCTTCCCATGGCTTTCGGGTCAGCGGATCTCGGTGGGTGCGGCGCAATGTGATGTGCTGCGCGTCAATTTTGTGGGCGAGCTCGGCTATGAGTTCCACCATCCGATTGAGATGCAAAACTACATTTTCGACTTGCTGATGAAGGCTGGTGCAAAATTTGGCATTCGCCCCTTTGGGATCAGAGCGATGATGTCGATGGCGCTGGAAAAATCCTATCGCCTCGTTGGTCGTGAAATGTCGATTGAATACGCGGCCTTCGAATCGGGGCTTCATCGATTTGTTCACCCGAACAAGGGTGACTTTATCGGGCGTGATGCGCTGGTGGCCTGGCAGCAAAAGGGTTTCAAAAACAATTTTGTCACTATGGAAATCCATGGTGTTGAGGATTGTGATGCCCGTGGCTCTGAGCCGATCTATCAGGGCGATAAGGTTGTGGGCCGCTGCACCTCGGGCGGATTTGGCTGGCGAACGGGTAAATCCCTAGCGCTAGGCATGGTATCACCTGAATTTTCGGCGATCGGAACAGAGCTTCAAGTGGTAATCCTTGGTAAAACATTCCGGGCGACGGTTATTCCAGAATCGCCATTTGATCCGGAAAATGAGAAGCTCCGGGCCTAAGAGCTCCAGTCGGGCTGTCGGAAATGGGGCATCCTACGTCCCAAATCCGACAGAAACCTCGACGGAAGGGTTCTAATCCGGTAAAGCGGTTTAATTGACCGAATTTTGAAGGGTGGCAACGCATGTCCGACGGCGATCTTGATCTGAACACGCTTTCCGACGACGAACTCGTCGAGCAGATGCATGATGACCTCTATGATGGTCTTGGCGAGGAAATCGTCGAGGGCGTCAATATTTTATTGGGTCGTAAATGGACGCCCTACGATATTCTAACAAAGGCGCTGGTTGAAGGCATGCGTATTGTTGGCGTCGATTTCCGCGACGGCATCTTGTTCGTGCCGGAAGTGTTGATGTCGGCTAATGCGATGAAGGCCGGGATGCAACTATTGCGTCCGCTTCTCGCCGAGACGGGCGCCCCTAAAGTTGGCAAGATGGTCATCGGCACCGTGAAGGGTGACATTCACGATATCGGCAAAAACCTTGTCTGCATGATGATGGAAGGTGCCGGTTTCGAAGTGATCGATCTCGGGATCAACAATCCGGTCGAGAAATATCTCGAAGCCATTGAAGAGCATAAGCCTGACATTCTTGGGATGTCCGCCCTTTTGACGACCACAATGCCATATATGAAGGTTGTGATCGATACGCTCAAGGAAAAGGGCATGCGCAACGACTATCTCGTACTCGTTGGTGGTGCGCCGCTCAATGAAGCCTTCGCGGAAGCTATTGGTGCGGATGCCTATTGCCGTGACGCGGCGGTGGCGGTTGAAACTGCAAAGTCCTTGCTGTCGCAACGTACGATCCGCGCTTAATCGGGAAATCGTTTCTTCAATCAACCTATCACCGAGGGAGGATGCCTCATGGCCCATGCCGTACCGCTTCCTCCCAAGACGCTCGTGATTGCATGCGGCGCACTTGCGCGAGAATTGCTTGAAGCCAAGCGTTTAAATCATCTCGACCATCTAGATATCACCTGCCTGCCTGCTATTTGGCATAATCGCCCAGAAAAAATTCCCGAAGGCGTGCGCGGAAAAATCCGTAAAGCACGGGGCAAATATGACCACATCCTCTGTCTTTACGGTGATTGTGGAACAGGCGGAATGCTGGATTCGGTTTTGAAGGAAGAAGGCGTTGAGCGGATCGAAGGCGATCACTGCTATGCCTTTTACTCAAAGCCGGGTGAATTTGACGCGCTAATGGAAGAAGAAATAGGGACGTTTTTTCTAACCGATTATCTCGTTCGTCATTTCGACCGGCTCATTATTCAAGGGCTTGGACTTGATCGTCATCCGCAATTGATGAGTACCTATTTCGGCCATTACAAACGGGTGGTTTATATCTCACAAATTCCGGATGCTGCGTTGGAAAGAAAGGCACGAAAAGCTGCCGAACGATTAGGTCTAAACTTTGAAATGCGGGTCACGGGCCTTGGTGGGCTCGAAACTTTTGTTACGCGACAAGGTCGTACCCATACTGCTAACGATTTATTTGCGAGGAACTGAATTATTATGGCTAATCTCACGATCGTTTATTGGCGCGATATTCCGGCGCAAGTGATAGTTAAACAAGGTCGTACGGCTGCTAAACGTGAATTGCCAGAGCGTTTTGTAACATCCATTGATGCCGCTGCAATGAAAGCGGGCGCGCGCGACACCGATAGCTATTTGGCCGATTGGCGCCGTGCTGATCCCATTCCCGTTGGTGATGATTTAGAAGCTGAAGCGCAAGCTTGGGCCGATAAGATTGAAGCCGAATATCCTAACGAGCGCTTAGCAGCCCTTGCCAAGGCAGGTGGCTATGAGGAGACGAAATAATGTCACGCGTCCCAGCTGCTTTTGAACCCGCAGGAAAGGCGCCACGCGATGGCAAGAAATTTGCCCTTCGCTTTTGGAGCAACACCCATTCGCGCGGGATGGAAATCACCTATTCCGTCGTTGAAAAAATGCTGCATGTCGCCGCACCGCTTTTCAAAGCCATCGGATATGAACGCTTAGAAAAGCCCGTCGCAGCGTTTGAAGCAACAATCAAAGGCGCGCTGTTTGATTGTCGCATGTGTGGTCAATGTATTCTCTCATCTTCCGGCATGTCATGCCCGATGAATTGCCCTAAAAATCTTCGCAACGGTCCATGCGGTGGCGTTCGCGCGAATGGCAATTGCGAGGTCTATGCCGAAATGCCTTGCGTGTGGGTTAAGGCTTGGGAGGGCAGCAAGGCGATGGAGCATGGCAATAAAATCATGAATGTTCAGCCCCCTGTAGATCATCGTCTCAAAGGTAGGTCTTCGTGGTTGGCCGTGTCACGCGGCGCACATGAGTGAGGAACGGATGATGGATATGCCTGCTGTTCACCCGCATGATCTTGGCCCAACGCCCGCGGCACCTTTGCCGGAATTGCCGGAGCATTCTTCGCGCGGTCGTTTAGAACGTGTGTTGCGCCGTGGCGAATTCGCCATTACCGCTGAGCTCAATCCTCCTGATAGTGCTAATCCCGATGATGTTTATGAGCGTGTTGCCCATTTCGATGGATGGGTCGACGGTATTAATGCAACCGATGGTTCGGGTGCTAATTGCCATATGTCGAGTGTCGCGATTTGTGCGCTTTTAACGCGCGTTGGGTATTCGCCAATTCTCCAGATTTCATGCCGTGATTATAACCGCATCGCGATACAGGGTAATGTGTTGGGTGCGGCTGCGCTCGGTGTGTGCAATGTGCTAGCATTGACCGGCGATGGCGTGCAAGGTGGCGATCATCCCGAAGCTAAGCCTGTGTTTGATCTTGACTCTACGTCATTGCTTGCAACGATGAAAAAGATGCGTGATGAACGCGCGTTTTTGTCTGGTCGAAAAATTACCGATCCACCACGTTTGTTTTTAGGTGCTGCTGAAAATCCTTTCGCGCCGCCTTATGATTGGCGTCCATTGAGGCTCGCAAAAAAGATTGCGGCTGGTGCGCAATATTTTCAGACGCAATATTGCTATGATATTCCGCTGTTGAAATCCTTCATGCAGAAGGTGCGCGATATGGGCTTGGATAAGCAGGCCTATATTCTGGTTGGTGTTGGCCCGCTGCCTTCGGCCAAGACGGCGAAATGGATGCGTTCGAATGTCGCGGGTGTGCATATTCCGGATGCGGTGATCAAGCGTCTCGAAGGCGCAGAAAATCAAAAGGCCGAGGGTATTAAGCTTTGTATCGATCTCATCCAGGAAATCCATGAGATCGCGGGCGTCGCTGGTGTGCACATCATGGCCTACCGGCAGGAGGAAAGCGTCGGGCATATTGTAAGCGAATCCGGCATTCTGAAGGGCCGCCAGCCTTTCCGCCGTGCCTTTGCAACCTTGGCCGATAGCGAGATGCCGCCCTCCGCCGTCGCAATGGGACAAGTGCTTACGCCGGCTTGATGGTATGGATCTGATTAGTTTTTAAATTCTGACGCTTTGGGAAAAATAGCCATGACCGATACGGTTCTCAGTTCGCATAAAAAGGAAGTCATTATCGGCTTCGAGCGCCGCTTCGTCATGATTGGCGAACGCATCAATCCAACAGGGCGCAAATTGCTCGCCGCTGAAATGGCTGCGGGGGATTATACCCGCGTGATTGCCGATGCTTTGGCGCAGGTTGAAGCGGGCGCACAAATGCTCGACGTGAATGCTGGTATTCCTCTTGCGGACGAGCCTGCTATTTTGGCCGAAGCCATTAAGCGTGTGCAGGAAGTAACAGACGTGCCTTTATCGATCGACAGCTCAATTGTTGCAGCGCTAGAAGCTGGCCTCGCTGTTTATAAGGGCAAGGCGCTAGTCAACTCGGTGACAGGTGAAGAAGATCGTCTTGAGACCGTTCTCCCGCTGGTTAAGAAATATGGTGCAGCTGTTGTTGCGATTTCGAATGATGAAACAGGCATTTCGGAAGATCCGGACGAGCGCTATAAGATTGCCAAGAAGATTGTCGAGCGTGCCGCCGATTATGGCATTCCGCGCTCAGACGTTGTGGTTGATCCGCTCGTAATGCCCGTTGGCGCGTTAAACGATGCAGGTGCCAAGCTGATGCATCTTCTCCGCCGCCTTCGCGAAGAGTTGAAGGTCAACACAACGTGTGGCGCATCGAACTTCTCCTTCGGCCTTCCTAACCGCCGCGGCTTGGCTGCGGCCTTCATGCCGATGGCGATTGGCGCTGGTATGACATCAGCGATCATGAACCCTCTGCATGCCGAAGATATTCAGGCGATTTTGGGTGCGGACGTCATGATGGGTCATGATCCAAACTGCGCCTCGTGGATTCGCAAATATCGTGAACCTGTGCCAGAAGGCCAAGAAGGTGGTGCCGCTGACCGTCGTGGTCGCGAAGGACGTCGCCGTAACCGCGAATAGGATTATCAGTGACCGAACAACATCGTATCGTCTTCACGCCTTCGGGTAAGCGCGGCGATTTTGCTGAAGGTACGAGCGTGCTCGAAGCCGCCCGTGCACTTGGTGTTGATGTTGATAGTGTTTGCGGCGGCCGTGGCATTTGTGGTCGTTGTCAGGTGCTGGTGGCGGAAGGTGATTTTGCCAAGCATGGTATTCAATCGACCGCTGATCATCTCACCGAATGGAATTTGGTAGAAGAGCGTTATACCTCCAAGCGCGGCGCATTGGGTGAACATCGTCGCCTAGGCTGTCAGGCGAAGCTTTGCGGGGATGTCGTCATCGATGTCCCGCCCGAAAGCCAAGTGCATCGTCAGGTGGTTCGTAAAAAGGCCGAAACGCGGGCAATTACACTTGAGCCCGTTGTGCGACTCTATTTCATTGAAGTAGCGGAGCCCGATATTGATAGCCCGTCATCGGATTACACCCGACTTGTCGAAGCGTTAAAGACACAATGGAACATTGACGCGTCGATGCCCGATTTGGCTGTGTTGCGGGGCTTGCAAAAGACGCTTCGTAAAGGCGAATGGAAAGTCACGGTCGCCGTTCGCAAAGGCCATGATATTGTTGCGATTTATCCGGGTCTGATTGAAACAGCCTATGGCGTTGCGGTTGATGTGGGTTCTACCACCATCGCGGCGCATCTTTCTGATCTTTATAATGGCGAGACTTTAGCGTCTGCCGGTTTGATGAATCCACAAATTCGCTTCGGCGAAGATCTAATGAGCCGCGTCTCCTATGTGATGATGAATCCGGGTGGCGAGGTGGAGATGACGGATGCCGTGCGTGCGGCATTGGATGATCTTGTCGGCGAGGTTGTTAAAGAAGCGGGCATCACCCGCGAAGCGATTGTCGAAATGACTGTGGTTGGTAACCCAATCATGCATCATCTTTTTCTAGGTCTTGATCCGACGGAGCTTGGCGGCGCACCTTTTGCGCTAACGCTCGATAAGGGTCAGGATGTGAAGGCACGTGAGGTAGGCGTGTCGATCGCGCCAGGAGCCTTTGTGTATCTGCTGCCTTGTATTGCTGGCCATGTCGGTGCCGATACCGCTGGTGTAGTGTTGTCAGAAGCACCGCATTTGAACGACGATGTAACGCTTGTCGTTGATGTTGGTACGAACGCTGAAATCGTACTCGGGAATAAAAAGCGCTTACTTGCTTGCTCTTCACCTACGGGTCCAGCGTTCGAAGGCGCGCAACTCTCCTCTGGCCAACGTGCGGCACCCGGTGCGATTGAGCGCGTGCGGATTGATCATGAAACGCTAGAGCCCAAATTCAAAATCATCGGATCTGATCTTTGGTCCAATGAAGAAGGCTTCTGGGAAGAAGCTGCGAAGACAGGTGTGAATGGTATTTGCGGTTCTGGCATTATCGAAGCCATTGCGGAAATGTATCTTGCAGGCGTTATCACGCAGGACGGCGTGATTGATGGCGATTTACAGGCGCGTACGCCACGCATTGTGGGTGAAGGCCGTACGTTTACCTATGTGCTAAATGATGGTGAGCCGCGTATTACGATCACGCAGGCCGATGTACGAGCCATCCAACTCGGCAAGGCTGCGCTTTATGCAGGCGTGAAATTATTGCTCGATCATTATGGCGTTGATCATGTGGACCGTATCACGCTGGCCGGTGCCTTTGGCAGCCACATTGATGTTAAATATGCGATGGTCTTGGGCCTTATTCCCGATTGTGATTTGACCAAAGTAGGCTCAGCAGGCAATGCTGCAGGAACGGGCGCACGCATCGCATTGTTGAATGAAACAGCACGCGGTGAAATCGAAAGCGTTGTTGGCAAGATCGAAAAGATCGAAACCGCGATGGAGCCTAAATTCCAAGCCCATTTCGTGAGTGCAATGGCCATCCCTAACAAGGTCGATGTGTTTAGCAATTTGGCACAAGTTGTAACGCTGCCGCCCCCAAAGGTGCATGCCGAACCTGCTGAGGGCGAAGGTGGACGGCGCAGGCGGCGTGGATGATCAGTGTCTTTGACCTTTTCAAAATCGGTATCGGGCCTTCAAGCTCGCATACGGTTGGTCCGATGGTTGCGGCCCATCGCTTTGTTGATTTGCTGAATCAAAGCATAGGTCTTGGACGTGTTGGCCGTATCAAGACGGAATTGTTTGGCTCATTGGCTTGGACCGCGAAGGGGCATGGCACAGAGACTGCTATTCTCCTAGGCCTTTCCGGTTTTTTGCCTGCTGAAGTTGATCCTGATTTGGTCGAAGACATGATCGCTGCGATTACGCGGAATGGTTCTCTCGATCTTGGTGGCGTTCGCGCGATTCCGTTTACGCTAGATGACGATTTGATTCCGAATAAAAAGGAACTGATGAAGCGGCATTCCAACGCGATGCGGTTTCAGGCCTTTAGTGCTGAAGGTGGGCTTATCATAGAGAAAGCCTACTACTCCATTGGTGGTGGCTTTGTTGTTACCGATGAAGAAGAAGCGGCGGGCGGAGCAGGCGGGCCTGATTTACCCTATAAATTTACTAATGCAGTAGAGTTATTGGAACTCTGCAATCGCACTGGAAAAAGTTTTGCCCAGTTGCAACGCGACAATGAGCGCGCCACGAGAAGCGATGTCGAGATTGATGCGACGCTAGATAAAATCCGCGAGGTGATGTTTGCGTGTATTGATCGCGGCTGTCGGCAAGAGGGGATCTTGCCCGGTGGGTTAAAAGTAAAACGCCGCGCGAAATCAATCCATATGCAGCTTGAAGCGGGTAAGAGTGCTAACCGTCGTCCGGCGCATGAAATTATGGATTGGGTGAGCCTTTATGCCATTGCAGTTAATGAAGAGAATGCTGCTGGTGGCCGCGTCGTAACTGCACCTACCAATGGTGCTGCCGGCATCATTCCAGCCGTGTTGCGCTATGCGAAAGATTTTTGTCCTGAATATTCGATGGAAGCGAGCCGCGATTATTTACTGACGGCAGCGGCTGTTGGTTCGTTGATTAAACAGAATGCGTCCATCTCGGGAGCTGAAGTTGGCTGTCAGGGGGAAGTAGGTTCCGCATCCGCGATGGCCGC
Organism: Beijerinckiaceae bacterium; assembly: GCA_036758905.1. Classification (GTDB taxonomy): domain Bacteria; phylum Pseudomonadota; class Alphaproteobacteria; order Rhizobiales; family Beijerinckiaceae; genus CAIUPE01. Next base: position 15,643 of record DAIOVR010000015.1, read on the forward strand.
AGGTGGGCTGTGTGCCTTATTAGGTGGCACACCGGAGCAGGTTGAAAACGCAGCCGAGATTGCGCTCGAGCATCATCTCGGCATGACGTGTGACCCTATTGGCGGCTTAGTGCAAATCCCTTGTATCGAGCGCAACGCTTTTGGCGCAAACAAGGCAATTGTCGCTGCGTCTCTATCGTTGCGCGGTGATGGCACTCATCGCGTTTCACTTGACGAAGTGATTGAAACCATGCGCCAGACGGGAATTGATATGCTCGTGAAATATAAAGAAACCGCTCAAGGTGGTTTGGCCGTAAATGTTGCGGATTGCTAACTAGCCGTCAAAATTAAACGGCGAAATCCCTCGTACACTCTCATCGACGCGTAATTTACGTGTGATCGGCGGAGCTGCACGTTGAGCGCAATTATCCCTCTCGCACAGCCTGCAATTGACGCCGATGGGTGTTGCGGGCCCATTTTTTAAGTCGAATTTACGCGCATAAATTATGCGATTTGCATATTTTATTTCACAGCCCAACCCTATAGCAAATTGCCCTTCCGCACCGCCATAGGCTGCGGCTGCGCGGCGTACAGTACGCGCGACGGAAAACCATTTTCCGCCATCGGGTAGTTCAACAATCTCGGTCATAAATGCGCCGGGACTTGAGAAGGTTTCGTGTAAGCTCCAGAGCGGACACGTGCCGCCAAAACGCGAGAATGGAAAATTGCCTGCGGCAAAGCGTTTGGAGACATTCCCTGCCGTATCAATGCGAATGAGAAAAAAAGGCACGCCGCGCGCATTTTGTCGGTTCAGCGTTGTGAGCCGATGAGCCACTTGTTCAAAGCTCGCTTGAAAGCGCGCGCCTAATACATCGATATCATAATTTAACGCTTCTGCTGCATCGAGAAAGCGTTGATAGGGCATCATCAAAGCAGCAGCCGCATAATTGGCGAGGCTTACTCTTAAGAGCGATTTGGCTGGTCCGGTTTCAGGCTCTAGGCGATTGGTGATTGCATCGATGGTATCCCGCCATTCAATCAAAGCGAGTTGAAAGGCTGCTTGGAAACTTCGGCCTGATGCATCGACCAATTCCGAAATCATCAAGCGACGCCGATGGTGATCGAAACGTCGGAGCGATGAGGGCATTACGTCGACGGGTAAGATTTGCACGCGAATGCCATGTATCTCCTTAAGCCGATACGTGAGGGCTGATAAAAGATCGCTGCCAGATTTGGAAAGCTCCTCGGCGAGCGCTTCGGCTCGGGCTTCTAATTCAGGAAAATGATTGGCGGCGGATTGAATAAGATCACGCACACGATCAACGGGATTATTGGCCGATGGGCCCTCACCGCGATCACCATCAAGCGCTTCAGGCAGGCCAGCTCCACCCTCTTTTAAATCAAGATAGGCTGCATAAAGACGTTGTACCGCTTCGGCGATGGAGGGCGCGAGGCTTGTCAGTTCTCGTAACTCGTCTTTAGCGACCGGCTGGCTACGAAAGAGCGGATCGGTGAACACCTCGTCCAGCTCACTTTGAAGACGGGCCTCTTCTTCGCGCGCAAAAGATCGTGGGTCCACATTGAAGGCTTCCGCCATGCGAATTAGCACTTGCGCGGTAACGGGACGCTGGTTGCGTTCCATAAGGTTAAGATAGCTTGCTGAAATGCCGAGCTCGCTGGCCATCCCTGATTGGGACAGGCCCAATTCGCGACGAAGTCTGCGCACCCGTGCGCCAGCTAAAATTTTGCGTCCAGCTTCGGTCATGCCAGCCTCAAAGAGTTAATTCATACAAATATTTACAATATAACAGATTTACAATTGTAAATAATAAACTAGCTGACCTTTGGCGTCAATTGTCCGTCTGGTGCAGTGCACCATGCTTAAGATAATTTGTTTTCAAGACTAAATAAGACGTCGTCATTCGATGTTTCATTTAAGCCGATTTTGTAAAGACCTGTCATATTTAAAAAGAAACATGTGGAGACCGCCATGACAAAGATAAATTTTAACGACCTCGTGCCGAATGCGCCAAAAGGCCGCTTCGACGGTATCAACCGTCCCTATTCGTCGGAAGAAGTCGTCCGTCTGCGCGGTTCCTTCCCGATTGCCCAAACGCTCGCAGAGCGGGGTGCCAACAAGCTCTGGGAATTGTTGAAGAGTGAAGATTATATCAACGCGCTCGGAGCTGTTACCGGCAATCAGGCGATGCAAATGGCGCGCGCTGGCTTGAAAGCCATCTATCTTTCCGGCTGGCAGGTGGCGGCGGATGCCAATACCGCCGGCGCGATGTATCCGGATCAGTCGCTTTATCCAGCTAATGCTGGGCCCGAACTCTGCCGCCGTATCAACCGAACATTAAAGCGTGCGGATGAGGTCGAGCATTCCGAAGGTGGTGCAAAGCGCGATTGGTTTTTGCCGATTGTTGCCGACGCCGAGGCGGGTTTCGGCGGCCCGCTTAATTCTTATGAGATCATGAAGGCCTATATTGAAGCAGGTGCTGCTGGTGTACATTTCGAGGATCAGCTCGCATCCGAGAAGAAATGCGGCCATCTTGGCGGTAAGGTTCTGATCCCCACTGCTGCGCATGAGCGCAATTTGGTGGCAGCGCGTCTGGCCGCGGATGTGATGGGCGTTCCCACAATTACGGTGGCCCGCACCGATGCCGAATCGGCCCGCCTGATTACGTCTGATGTCGATGAACGGGATCGTCCGTTCATTGAGGAAAATAGCCGCACGCCGGAAGGTTTCTATCGTTTGAAGGAAGGCACGGGGCTTGACCACTGCATTTCACGCGGGCTGGCCTTTGCCGAGATTGCTGATTTGATCTGGTGGGAAACATCGCACCCGGATTTGGCGGACGCGAAGAAATTCGCCGAAGCGCTGCAAAAGAAGCATCCGGGCAAGATGATGGCGTATAATTGCTCGCCAAGCTTCAACTGGAAGGCCAAGCTGGACGAGGCCACGATTGCCAAGTTCCAACGTGAATTGGGCGCGATGGGCTACAAGTTCCAATTCGTGACGCTTGCCGGATTCCACGCTCTCAACCACGGCATGTTCGAATTGGCGCTGGGTTATAAGGATCGCGGCATGGCGGCCTATTCCGAGCTGCAGCAGGCGGAGTTTGCCTCGGAAGCGGCAGGGTACACTGCCACCCGCCATCAACGCGAAGTCGGTACCGGCTATTTCGATATGGTCGCGACCACGATTTCGTCCGGCAAATCGTCGACCACCGCTATGGGTGAGTCTACAGAAAGCGCCCAATTCCACGCCATCGCCGCCGAGTAAATGCATTCGGTCACTGAGGAAACGCCCACATAATCCAGAGCCCTAAGGAGGCCAAAATGACCAGAACACGCGTAAAAGAACGGACCGAAGAACTCACGACCGAGATGGATGAGCAACAAAAGAGCGCAATCCGTATTCTCGCCAACGATCTTCATCGGCTCAACCAGGCCGTTATGAAGGCGGTTGAAACCGGATTGTCGGTCGAATTACAGAGAACAGCACGGCATCATACGGATGGCGGCTATTGGGGCGACCTTCTGATGCCTATCATTGTCAAGCAGAAGCAGGCTTAAGCCACAATTTCTTAGACGAGCATCAAAAGGCGGCCGCAAGGTCGCCTTTTTGGCTTTTTCTCTAGGTTCCGCGACATTTTGCTGCAGCTGCACATTGACTTGGTTTAGTGAGGTGTTATCAGTCCCGAACATTCGACAAAAGGATAGTATAATGGGTTCGAGCGATCTTGCACGCCGCATGGCTAATGCCATTCGTGGACTTTCGATGGATGGGGTCGAAAAGGCCAAATCCGGCCATCCAGGCCTGCCAATGGGCGCTGCCGATATTGCCACCGTTATCTATACGCGGTTTTTGAAGTTTGACCCTACGGATCCCCATTGGGCGGATCGGGATCGCTTTATCCTGTCGGCCGGACACGGTTCGATGTTGCTTTATTCGATACTCTATCTCACCGGTACGACCGGTATGACGATGGATGAGCTTAAGAATTTTCGTCAATGGGGTTCAAAAACGCCTGGGCACCCGGAAGTGGGCCACACGCCAGGTGTTGAAATGACAACCGGTCCGTTGGGGCAGGGGCTTGCGACATCGGTTGGCTTTGCGCTGGCTGAGCGGCATTTGAATGCCGAGTTCTCGTCTGATCTTGTTGACCACTACACCTATGTGCTCGCCTCCGATGGCGATCTCATGGAAGGCATTTCGCAGGAGGCCATCGCCCTTGCAGGCCATTTGAAGCTTAATCGCTTGATCGTGCTGTGGGACGATAATGGCATTTCGATTGATGGTCCGCTATCGATTGCCGACTCGGTTGATCAGCGCAAGCGCTTTGAAGCGGCCGGTTGGGCAACATCCGCTGTTGACGGTCATGATCAAGATGCCATTGCGGCAGCTATTGAAGCTGCGCACAAGTCCGATCGTCCAACCATGATCGCATGCAAGACCGTGATTGGGTTTGGTGCACCTAAGCGCGCTGGCACATCGAAGGCGCATGGCGAGCCGCTTGGTGCAGAAGAGCTCGCAGGTGCAAAGGCAGCACTCGGTCTATCGCCAGAGCCATTTGATGTTCCTGCTGATATATTGGACGCATGGCGCCATTCTGCACAACGCTCGCAGGGCGCGCATGCGGATTGGAAGAAGCGGGTAGCAGCTTCGCCTAAGGGTGAAGAGTTCACACGCCGCATGGCGGGTACGGTTTCTCCGAAACTTGATGCAGCGATTGCTGCTTTTAAAGCCAAGCTTGCCGCAGAGCCCCAAACGGTTGCTACACGTAAAGCATCCGAATTGGTATTGGAAGTTATCACGGAAGCGGTGCCAGAATTGGTGTTGGGTTCGGCCGATTTAACGCCGTCGAATAATACCAAGACCAAGAATTTAATAGCGATGTCGCCGGGTAATTTTGCTGGCCGTTATATTCATTACGGCATTCGCGAACACGGCATGGCTGCCGCCATGAATGGCATGGCATTGCATGGCGGAATTATCCCGTCCGGTGCAACCTTTATGGTGTTTACCGATTATTGCCGTCCATCGATCCGCTTGGCCGCATTGATGGGTATTCGTACCATCCAAGTTATGACGCATGACTCGATTGGTTTGGGTGAAGATGGGCCGACCCATCAGCCGATAGAGCATTTGGCGGCTCTGCGTGCGATGCCGAATTTAAATGTATTCCGTCCAGCCGATGTGGTTGAAACCGCAGAGTGTTGGGAACTGGCGCTGAAGGAAACTTGCACGCCGAGCATTCTGGCGCTCACCCGCCAGAACTTGCCTCAGCTTCGATTAGGTACAGCAGGTGAGAATAAGTCTTCCCGCGGTGCATATGAATTGGTTGCTTCAACTGGTGACGCGCAAGTATCTATTTTTGCCACCGGTTCAGAAGTTGAAATTGCGGTTGCCGCCCAAAAGGCCCTTTCTGATAAGGGTGTTAAGGCGCGTGTCGTATCCGTGCCGAGCTTTGAAATGTTTGCCCGTCAGGATGATGCCTATCGTGCATCTGTGATTGGGAACGCCAAGGTCAAGATTGCCGTTGAAGCAGCGGTTCGCCAAGGTTGGGATTCCCTCATTGGCAATGACGGCATTTTCGTTGGCATGAATGGCTTTGGTGCGAGTGCGCCTTACAAAGAGCTATATGCCCATTTTGGTATCACGGCGGAAGCAATTGTCGAGAAGGCACTCAGCCGTCTCGGCTAAATGGTTTTGATTTGTCATTTGAAGTTTGGATTGAAAGACAGGAGACTAGCATGGCAGTTCGCGTTGCAATCAATGGATTTGGTCGTATCGGCCGTAACGTCCTTCGCGCTATTATTGAGTCAGGTCGCACCGATATTGAAGTCGTAGCCATTAATGATCTTGGTCCCGTTGAGACCAATGCGCATTTGATGCGCTTTGACTCGGTTCATGGTCGCTTTCCTGGCACCGTGACGGTGGAAGGTGATACGATTAATGTGGGCCGTGGTCCGATTAAGGTAACGGCAGTGCGTGACCCTGCGCAATTGCCTCATAAGGACCTCGGCGTTGATATCGCCTTGGAATGCACGGGTATCTTTACGGCTAAAGACAAGGCTTCGGCTCATTTGGCAGCTGGTGCCAAGCGCGTTCTCGTTTCAGCGCCTGCCGATGGCGCCGATCTCACCGTTGTTTATGGTGTTAATCATCAAAAGCTCACGAAAGACCATCTCGTTGTTTCGAATGCTTCGTGCACGACCAATTGCCTTTCGCCCGTGGCTCAAGTGCTCAACGAGCTCGTTGGCATTGAGAAGGGTATGATGACGACCATCCATTCTTATACGGGTGATCAGCCAACGCTGGATACGATGCATAAGGATCTGTATCGCGGCCGTGCGGCAGCCCTTTCGATGATCCCGACTTCCACGGGTGCGGCGAAGGCTGTTGGCCTCGTTCTTCCAGAATTGAACGGCAAGCTCGACGGCGCTGCCATTCGTGTACCGACGCCAAATGTTTCGGTCGTTGATTTGAAGTTCATTGCCAAGCGCTCGACAACGAAGGACGAAATTAACGCTGCCATCAAAGCCGCTGCCGAAGGTCGCTTGAAGGGTATTCTTGGTTATACGAATGCGGCGAATGTCTCGATCGACTTCAACCATGATCCGCATTCGTCAATTTTCCATATGGATCAGACCAAGGTTATGGATGGCAACTTCGTCTCGATCCTGACCTGGTACGACAATGAGTGGGGCTTCTCGAACCGCATGGCAGACACGGCAGTTGCTATGGGCAAGCTCATCTAAGGAAATCGAACCATGACCCTCTTCAATACACTCGATGATGCATCCGTCTCGGGCAAGCGCGTGCTGGTCCGTGTTGATCTCAACGTGCCGATGGAAGAGGGTCGGGTTTCTGATACCACCCGTATTGATCGCATTTTACCAACGCTTCGCGAAATTGCGGATAAAGGCGGTAAGGTAATCTTGCTCGCGCATTTTGGTCGTCCAAAAGGCGTTGATCCAAAAGAGTCTTTAGCGCCTGTTGCTGTTGAGCTTTCGAAGCGTTTGGGTCGTCCTGTTGGCTTTGCTTCGGATTGTGTTGGTGACGCGGCTAAACATGCTGTTGATGGCATGAAAAACGGCGACATCGTTTGCCTGGAAAATACACGCTTCCACAAAGAGGAAGAGAAAAATGATCCAGCCTTTGTCGCCGCACTCGCAGCCAATGGCGATCTTTATGTAAACGATGCCTTCTCAGCGGCTCACCGCGCGCATGCTTCAACGGAAGGTCTCGCTAAAGTTCTGCCGGCTTATGCGGGCCGCACGATGCAGGCGGAGATTGAAGCCCTTGCCAAGGCTCTTGAGCAGCCGGAACGGCCAGTACTCGCAGTGGTGGGTGGAGCGAAGGTTTCTTCCAAGCTCGAATTGCTCGGTAATTTAGTGAAAAAAGTCGATATTCTGGTGATCGGCGGTGGCATGGCCAATACGTTTTTGGCAGCACTTGGTAAAGCCGTTGGCAAATCACTCTGCGAACATGATTTGCTTGATACCGCGCGCGGTGTAATGGAAACGGCTAAGGCTTCTGGTTGTGAAATCGTGTTACCTGTCGACGCGACAGTTGCATCGGAATTCAAAGCGCACGCAACCAATAAAGTCGTCTCGGTTGATGCCGTGGGCGCTGACGACATGATGCTGGATATCGGTCCTGCATCGGTTAAGACCGTTTCTGCAAAGCTCGCCACCGCAAAGACGCTCGTATGGAATGGCCCCTTCGGCGCATTCGAATTGGAGCCTTTTGATGCCGGCACCAATGCGGTTGCACAAGAGGCCGCTCGTCTGACCAAGGCAGGTAAGCTGCTCTCTGTCGCAGGTGGAGGCGATACGGTATCTGCCTTAAATCATGCGGGCGCGGCGGATGATTTTACCTATGTTTCAACCGCAGGCGGCGCCTTCCTCGAATGGCTCGAAGGCAAGCCGTTGCCTGGTGTGGATGCCTTGCGGCGCAAATAAGCGAAATAAATGATCGTGACGAAAACGGACTAAAGGAGATGAGACCATGCCACGCATAACCATGAGACAGTTGCTCGATCACGCAGCCGAGCATAGCTATGGCGTCCCAGCCTTTAACATCAACAATATGGAAGGCGCGCTGGCCGTTATGGCTGCGGCAGTTGCTGCTGATGCGCCCGTTATTATCCAAGCCTCACGGGGCGCTCGCGCTTATGCCAATGACATTATGCTCAAGCATATGATGGATGCGTTGACTGAAATTTATCCACAGATTCCGATCTGCGTGCATTTAGATCATGGCAATAATGCTGCTACCTGCATGACGGCCATACAAGCTGGATTCACTTCGGTGATGATGGATGGTTCGTTGAAAGATGATGGAAAAACGCCAGGTGATTGGGATTATAATGTCGGGATCACGAAGACAGTTACCGATATGGCCCATCTTGGTGGTATTTCGGTTGAAGGCGAATTGGGTGTCTTAGGTTCGCTGGAAACGGGACAAGGTGAGAAGGAAGATGGTCACGGCTTTGAGGGTACGCTCTCGCATGACCAATTGCTGACCAATCCGAAGGAAGCCGTTGATTTCGTACGCGCAACCAAGGTGGATGCACTCGCAAT
>DAIOVR010000015.1:24316-26295 GCA_036758905.1 Beijerinckiaceae bacterium
AAGCCTGCTATGGATGCGATGACCAAACTCGTGAAGCAACGGTTTGAAGAATTTGGCACCGCTGGTAAGGCGTCCAAGATCGGCAAAGTTCACACGCTCGCCGAGATGGCGAAACTCTATGCGTCCGGTAAACTCGATCCAACCTTCGGTTAAGGTGGACGTCAGAAAGCAGTGTTATGACCTATACGGCGCGTCTCGTTCTTTTTGCTCCGCATGAAGAGAATGCTGAACAGTTGGCTGCATCATTGTCGGCTGCCTTTAAGGGTGGCCGGATTGACGCGGTTATCATCGCACTGCCCGATAGCGATGAGCGGTCGCAAATCAATTTCGTTAAAGCGCTTGTTCCCGTCGTGCACGAAGCGGGAGCGGTACTTTTGATCGTTGACGCCTTCGAAATGGTAGCGCGAACGGGTGCTGACGGGGTGCATCTTTCCTCACCCACCCGCGTCATAGAGGCAACTGCTGCCATGCGTCGGATTGATCGTTCGGTCGGTGTTGGGGGCTTAAAGGCGCGGCACGATGCCATGGAGGCGGCTGAATTGGGTGCCGACTATGTCATGTTTGGCGAAATTCGTCCGGATGGATCAGTTCCGACGCTTTCGATGGTGTTGGAGCGGGCGGAATGGTGGGCCGAATTGTTCAATACGCCGTGTGTGGCCTTTGCTAGCGAAGAAGCCCATATCGCTCCGCTCGTTGCAACGGGCGCGGAGTTTATTGGGCTAGGCTCCCAATCTTTCAGTCATCCCGATGGAATTGGCGCGGTTGTTACCCAAGCTCTGGCTATCATCGCTCAAACTCCCGCGCCGCAGCGCGATGAATAGCAATCGTCGCTTGACGCGTCCGCTTTGACGTTGTTGATGCTCTTTCAACGTCGCGTTCGCCATATGGGTGTCGCGTGTTTCGCTGATTGAAGGGCCCAATATGATCCGTTCTCCGCTTATGACCGTTATGGTTGACGCTGTGATGAAGGCTGCAAAAGGCCTGCGCCGCGATTTTGGTGAAATTGAAAATCTACAGGTCTCGCGGAAAGGCCCAGGGGATTTCGTTTCACAGGCCGATTTAAAGGCCGAGGCGATTTTACATGACTCGCTTCTGAAAGCCCGCCCTGATTTTGGCTTTGTTATGGAAGAGGGTGGCATTGTTGAAGGCAAAGACACGTCTCATCGCTGGCATATCGACCCGCTCGATGGGACGTTGAATTTCTTGCACGGCATGCCGCATTTTTCCGTTTCGCTTGGGCTAGAACGGGAAGGGCAGATTGTCGCGGGCGTTGTTTATGATCCGATCAAAGACGAGCTCTTCATCGCGGAGAAAGGCAAGGGTGCCTTTTTGAACAATCGTCGTTTGCGGGTTTCAGGACGTACTGATCTTATGGAATGCATGATTGGAACGGGTATTCCATCAAGCGCCAAGCGCGATTTGCCGACTTATATGAAGGAAATGGCCCATGTGACGGCGCGAACCGCGGGAGTACGTCGCCTTGGTTCGGCCGCACTGGATCTTTCATATGTGGCTGCCGGAAGGCTTGATGGCTTTTGGGAGACGGGCTTGTCATCATGGGATATTGCTGCGGGTGTAATTCTTGTGCGTGAAGCGGGCGGATTTGTTTCAGATGGCACCGGCGGCGACTATAAAGTGACGGGTAACTCGATTTTAGTGGCCAATTCATCGGTTCACGGCCAATTGGTGCAGGCGTTAAAAGAGGCGCGAGCTTCTTAAACGGTGTGATCTGAGAATGGTGTGTTCTTGAACTGAGAGAGATTAAAAGTCATCATGGCGGCGTTCTTTAAGGGAGGTTTCATGGCTCGGAACAACGATACACAACCTCTGACACGGCCAACGCCTTATCTTTTTCGTATGGCCGTTTTTCTTGTGCTTGGCGCTTTTATCGCCTTCATTCTTTATCGTCCCATTATTCAGGCTTTTAATGCTAATCCGCCACTGAATGCGCTCATCATTGGTGTTTTGACCATCGGTAT
>DAIOVR010000016.1:0-3175 GCA_036758905.1 Beijerinckiaceae bacterium
AGGTTCGGACGCGACCGCATGCGGCAGAAAACTCTCCTCGGCATAGGTCCAAAGCACCTCATCTAAGAGCTGAACTTTCTCCGCCGTTTTGGCCCTTATCACCGCACGCCAGCCCCGTTCCAAAGTCTTTTCCAACAAAGCTGGAATGACCTTTTCAAGCGGCTGGCGTTCGAGATGATAAAATAAAATATCCGTCATTCAGGCTATTTATACCGTTTCAATCGTGCCGAACGTATCAGCCTTCATAATAGTCCGCGACAAAGCGATCGAGCAGCCGCACACCCCAACCAGACGCCCAACTTTTATTGATATCGCTTTCTGGCGAACCCATCGCGGTTCCGGCAATATCGAGATGCGCCCAAGGGGTCTCACCGACAAAGCGCTTTAAGAACTGCGCCGCTGTAATCGATCCTGCGTGCCGGCCACCCGTGTTTTTCATATCGGCGAATTTCGAGTCGATCATTTTATCGTATGACGGTGAAAGCGGCAGCCGCCACACGGTTTCACCTGTGGCTAACCCTGCCGCATAAAGCCTCTCGGAGAGCGTATCGTCGTTCGAGAAGAGCCCCGCATTTTCTTGACCCAAGGCCACCAACACGGCTCCCGTTAATGTCGCCAAATCAATCATCAGAGAAGGCTTAAACTGCTCTTTTACATACCAAAGCACATCACCCAAAACGAGACGGCCTTCGGCATCCGTATTGATGATCTCAATCGTTTGCCCTGAAAGCGAGGTGACGATATCACCCGGACGTTGGGCATTCCCGTCGGGCATGTTTTCAACCAAACCGATCGCGCCGATCACATTCACTTTCGCCTTACGAGCGGCCAGCGCATGCATGAGGCCAACGACACAGGCCGCACCACCCATATCCGCTTTCATATCTTCCATTCCGGCCGCGGGCTTGATCGAAATACCGCCGGTATCGAAAACCACACCCTTTCCGATAATAGCGAGCGGGCCAGCCTTCGACGATTTCGCTGTCTTTGCGCCGTTCCAACGCATGATCACGACGCGGCTCTCTTTAGATGATCCCTGCCCCACGCCCAACAAAGCCCGCATGCCGATCTTGGCAAGTTGCTTTTCATCGAGCACGGTTATTTCGACCCCAAGCTTGGAGAGTTCCGAGGCGCGGCGGGCAAATTCGACTGGATCCAAAACATTTGGCGGCTCATTGACGAGGTTGCGCGCCAAGATCACGCCATCAGCAATACTCTCGCCCGTCTTGGCCACTTTTTTGGCATCCGCATGGGCCGACATGCCGATTTTAATCGAAACGGGTCCCGTTGTCCGGTCTGCGTCCTTTTCACGCTTCTTGGTCTGATATTTATCAAACCGATAGGCGCGAAGCCGCATGCCCAAGGCCAAATCGGAGGCGGCTGCCCCATCGACCCGCCAATCGGCTGAGCCCAAAAATAACACATTGACCGACTTGGTAGCGCCAAACCGACTGGCAACCACCCCACCCAAACGTACATAATCGGTCTCTTTGCGTTCTTTCTCGCTTCCGATTCCAATCAAAATGACCCGTTCGACATCAAGACCATGTGGCGCGGTCACCGTTAACGTAGCCCTCGATTTGCCTTTAAACTCCTCTGCCTCGATCGCGCGTTTGAGCGATTGGGTAGCTGTTGTCCCAATCAGCTTGCGCACAGCCTCCGGAATCTGACCATCATCGGTGATGAACAGGACCAAAGAACCCGCTTTCGTGATTTCTGGAGCAGAATAGGCAATTTTTAGGGCATCTGACATTGGCAACTCCTGGCGCATGGCGCCTTTTTTTGATCAAGTTCTGGTCGAAACCGCAAAACTATGGAAAAGTATTGAGCGGCGAACCTATAAGAATCTGTAGTTGATCTTTTATACTGGCCCTTGTTAGCACTGCAAACGACCACCTGCATCCCAAAGATGCACTTTTGAAAACAGAGTTTCATTCCTGATGGCCGTTATCGATCGCTACATCATTCGACTGATTGGTTTTTCGGGGTTTTCAGCCCTATGCGCCCTCACCCTCGTCATCTGGATCAGTCAGGCGATGCACGACGTTGATTTGATTACAACGCAGGGCCAGTCGCTCCTCTCCTTTCTGATCGTCACCGGGCTCACTTTGCCTGCTATGGCCGCCATTATAGGGCCTGTTGCATTTTTTATTGGCCTTATCCTTGCGTTTAATCGGCTCAACAGCGACAGCGAATTGGCCGTTTTAAATGCAACAGGCCTGTCGCCGTTAAGGCTCATGAGACCCATGATGATCGCCGCCTTTTTAGGCATGATCTTATGCGGCATGTTGACCACATGGATTGTGCCGTCGAGCATACAGACCTGGCGCACGATGGTCACTCAGATCAGGTCGGATTTTCTGACAAAAATCGTCAAACCCGGGCGCTTCAACGAGCTCGAAAAAGACGTCATTTTTCATTATCGCGAGCGCTCAGGCGATGCACTGCTTGGCATCTTTATTCAAGATAGCCGCGACCCTGACCTTGTGCTCGTTTACGTCGCCGAGCATGGCCGCATTGTTGCGGGTAAAGACGGCAATTATCTCGTACTCGAGAATGGGAGCGTTCAACGCGAAACCCGCAGAGACCAAGACGCAAGCATCGTCGCATTTCAAAGATATGCGCTCGATCTTACACAATTGGCACCAGGCAATGAAGAACTTGTCTTTCAGCCACATGAACGTCTTACGCCCGATCTGCTTACAACCTATGTCGAAAACAAAGAAACCTCTGCCAACGAAATTCGGATAGGCGCTGAATTAGCCGATCGCCTTTCGACGCCTTTTTTCACCTTTACCTTCGCAGCCATCGCTTTTGCGTTTTTAGGCCGCCCCAGAACAACGCGTAGCATCACAATGACGGGTATTTTGGCGGCCATCGCGAGCGGCGCTGTCATCAGAATTATTGGATTTGCCTTAATCGTAGGCGCAAAGACATCGCCCTATGTTATTGAAATATCAGTTTTATTTCCTCTAACATCAGCATTGGCGATCATCATCACCAACCTGATATTTACGAGAAAAAATACCTTTAATCCGTCTCTTCGCCTCGCTTATTTAACATCGGCGCTGCGTCTAACCGGTCGTAGGTCCTAAGATGCGTATCGGGATTTTAAGCCGTTATTTGTTCATCAAATTCGTAAAAAGCATCTTGGCTGTTTTCGCCATCGCCACAT
>DAIOVR010000016.1:3275-4894 GCA_036758905.1 Beijerinckiaceae bacterium
TATTTGTTCATCAAATTCGTAAAAAGCATCTTGGCTGTTTTCGCCATCGCCACATTCTTGATCTATGTTCTCGACATGATTGAATTGACCCGCATTTCGAACGATGCATCAGCTCATTCCATATTTATTTCAGCAAGCTTGGCCATTCTTCGCACGCCCGTTGTTGCTGAACAGATTTTACCTTTTGCCGCATTGTTTGGAGGACTGGCTGCCTTTCTATCGCTTGGGAGAAGCAGAGAGCTCGTCATAGCAAGAGCTGCCGGAATGTCCGTCTGGCATTTTCTCTTACCCGCCGTTTGCGCAGCCCTCATGCTCGGTTTAGTGGCGACATTGGCGTTTAATCCGCTATCAGCGAAGTTAAAAACAATTGCCGACAAAGAGACGGTCCACACCCTCGTACAAGCAGCAAATGAGCCCATGCATAATGTATGGATCCGTCAAAAAAGCATTGATGGTGAAGCTATCTTGCGTGCCAATACCGCCAATACGAACGCTGCTGAATTTCAACGCGTAACGGCATTCGAATTTGATAAACAGGGCAATTTTCTTCACCGGGTTGAAGCGGCAAACGCTCTTTTGCGAGACGGCTACTGGCTAATGAGACAGGTCAGGATCTTAAGCCCAGGCGTTCCGGCAGAGCTTCACGACACCTATGATCTGCCAACCTATCTAACCGCCGCACAAATCCAACAATCCCTTTCTGAGCCCGAAACAATCTCATTTTACGAACTTTTATCGTGGGCTCGGGCAACCGAGGCGGCAGGGCTCGATTCAGCGCGGTATTTTCAGCAATATGACTCCCTCTTGGCCCGCCCTCTTTTAATGGCCGCTATGCTTCTCCTGGCAGCTACCGTCAGTTTGAGGTTTTCACGGACTGGGGCGCAATTTATATCAATTTTAAGCGCTATAGGGGCTGGATTTGCTCTATTTGTGTCGAATAAGGTTCTGGGCGATCTTGGCGCAGCCGGAATGCTTCCAACTTTATTAACCTCGTTCCTCTTTCCTTCCATCGCGGGTTTGCTCTGCACCCTCGTTTTGCTGTATCAAGAAGACGGTTAACAGCGTTGCGGGGACCTCATTCTTTTGGGTGCCAAATTGGCAGATTACCTCGCCCGATTGGCGAGAATGGCCTTTATCTTCGTCATGATTTTGGCGGGATCGCTTTCCTATGTCCAAATATCGCTAGCCGCACAGCAGCCTGCTGCTAATAATGCTTCGGCTAATCCCGATAAGCTTACTGTTAATGCAGATGAGCTTGTCTACGATACGGACAAAAACACCGTTTCAGCGAGCGGAAATGCAAAGCTCTACTATCAGGGTAAAGTATTAGAGGCCGATAAAGTCATTTATCACTCCGATACTGGCCATGTTTTCGCTGAAGGTCATGTGATTTTGACCGAACCAGATGGTCAAATACTTCACGCCACATCGTTAGAATTGTCTGAACAATTTCGTGACGGTTTTATCAATTCATTTAAGCTTGATACGCCCGATAACACCCATTTCGTAGCCCCTCGCGGCGAGCGCATATCGAGCACCCAAACCATTTTTGAAAAAGGGACCTTTACGGCCTGCGACGCCTGTAAGGAGGATCCATCCAAACCGCCTTTATGGCAGGT